>CAYMVB010000145.1:0-2701 GCA_964393665.1 uncultured Desulfobacteraceae bacterium
GGAACAAGGTGAACACGACCATGCACAAAAAGTGCTGCTCTCTTGCCCGGAGGAATTATTTAACTCTTTGCCTATTCAGCTTCTAAGAGGTGAAATACTCTTTCAGGCTGGAAGGCATGAAGAGGCCGAATCCCTTTATCTTGAATACCTGGAATCCTCGGGTTGGAATGAAAGCATCGCACTATTATTGGCCAAGACTTATGAGGCACTTGATGAAAAAGAAAAGGCCATTGATATGTATAGTGAAATAATGAGTCAATCGAGAAGTTATGGCTACAGAATCGACACATTCATAAAGAAAAGATTTGCGGACCTATGTTTTGAATCCAAAATTGTCTCAAAGGTTATACTGGAGTTATATCTCTCCCTCGTCCAGGAAGACCCCGATAATAAAGACTATTATTTTGAGAGGATCAGCCAGATATACTCTGTCCAGGGGAATGAAAAGGAGTCTCAACGATACAAAGCATTAACTCATAAAAAAGGATAATGCCTTGTAGCATGTCTGTTATTAATGAAATTAGCTTCGAAATTTTACCATAAAAAATAGATTATGATAGTAAAAAACACCTGCGTGAGAAAATAGTTCTGGGATTTTTTTGATGAATAATACAAAAGTGCATAGATATTATTATGGCTATGTCATTGTAGCTGTATGTTTTGGCATACAGGCCATTGGTGTAGGAACCTATGTATCATATGGTGTATTTTTTAATTCCTTAGCATCGGAATTTGGCTGGTCAAGGGCTGCAATCTCTGGAGCATCTTCCATCGCCTTTTTTATGATGGGGCTCCTTGGCATCTTTGCGGGCAGATTAAATGATAAAATAGGGCCTAAAAACGTAATGGCCTTTACCGGCTTTCTGTTTGGGCTGGGACATGTGCTCATGTCACGACTTAGCACTGTCTGGCAGCTCTACATATTTTACAGCTTTATAATTGGAATTGGCTTGAGTTCTGTGGATGTAATTGCCCTAAGCACTACGGCTCGATGGTTTGTTAAAAAAAGGGGCATAATGACAGGTATTGTTAAAATAGGCACAGGCGCGGGTCAGCTTATAATGCCACTTGCGGCAAGCATACTTATCAGCAAATACGGTTGGCGTGCATCATATAATATTATAGGTTTAACTGTTCTCGTATCCCTTGTGGCAATCTCTCAATTACTCAAACGCAACCCGGCCCAAATAGACTTATCTGACAATTATAATGGAAAAACATCACGTGGCAGTCAGCGCCCATACGCTGAAGGCTTTTACCTTAACGAGGCCCTGCGCACGAAGCAATTTTGGGCAATTTGTTCGACCAATCTTACCATTGTCTTTTGTTTTCTGATTATAATACTGCATATCGTACCTTATGCGCAGGATACAGGGTTTTCTGCAACTAAGGCGGCAACTGTACTTTCCACTATTGGCGGGGTTAGCATGATAGGTAGGTTTATCATAGGCTTTACCATTGACCAAATTGGCAGTAAAAGGTCGATGATTTTGTGTATTATTTTACTCATCGCCGGGCTTTTTTTGCTACAAATTGCCAAAGGACTATGGGTTCTCTACCTTTTCGCCGTGATTTATGGTATATCCCACGGCGGGTATTTCACTGCCATGTCACCAATTGTTGCTGAATTCTTCGGCATAACCGCCCATGGTGTACTTTTTGGCATAGTTGCATTCAGTGGTACTGTCGGGGGTGCTATAGGCCCAATTCTTGCGGGGTACATATTTGATGTTACTGCTGGATATAGCCTTGCCTTCTGGCTTTGCATTGTAATGGCTTCTTTAGGACTCCTTCTTTTGGCCCTGCTTAAACCAATAGAAAAAGTTGCCTGGAAAGAAATCTGAGCCTAACCAATCACTGCCTAACAACGTTGTTTTTCAGTTGTTCCCTGTTTAGGGGCACCTTCCGGAAAGAACAATAATCTGACATAAACCTTAATATTTACCCTTGCATTCTAATGGGAAAAAATAATAGTATTGTTTACTGTTTTTACGTGATAAAATAAAAAAAGTATGAAAGTAGATTGCCAAATTGTTTACCATTATTAATGGCCTTCTAATTTCTTGGTGATAATCTTTTACTTTTTACGTATTTAAATTTCTTTCAGGGAGTTACGTGCTATGAAAATCCATGAGTATCAGGCAAAGGAGCTCTTTCGCAATGCCGGTATACCAGTTCCAAAAGGTGACGTGGCTGCTTCATCAGGAGAGGCTTTGGAGATCGCTAAAAAAATTGATGGACCCCCCTGGGTCGTAAAGGCCCAAATCCACGCAGGTGGAAGAGGTAAAGGCGGCGGCGTAAGGGTAGTAAAAAGCATTGAAGAGGTTAAAAAAGCGGCTGCAGATATTCTTTCCAAACCCCTTATTACCCATCAAACAGGCCCTAATGGACAAAAAGTGCGAAGTCTTTTAGTAGAGGAAGGGCTTGATATTGAAAGGGAATTTTATCTTGGTATTGTTATTGATAGAAAAACAGAGGCTCCTGCAATGATATTCAGCCAGGCAGGAGGGATGGAAATCGAGGAGGTATCAGCCAAAAGCCCTGAGTTACTTTTACTTGAAAATATAGATATTACAACTGGTTTTATGCCTTACCAGGCCAGAAACTTTTTCTTTGGTATAGAGCCAATGTTGGATAAAAGTCTACTAAGGGAATTCTCCTCCATAATGTCGAAGCTCTATAATTTGTTTATATCAAATGA
>CAYMVB010000146.1:0-6509 GCA_964393665.1 uncultured Desulfobacteraceae bacterium
CAGTGGTGCGACATCCCGACTATAGGCGCATTCATCCACGGCTAAAGCCGTGGCTTTCTGCGGTCGGGGTAAAGGATTAAAGTGCTAAAAGGAAAATAAAGACAAAAAATAGAAACGCAAACTTTGACCCTTATGGTGAAAGAACTATTCTTTAACAATTTTTCCCATTAATCCTCCAATCCAGTCTTTCATCTTGTCCACAAAAGATGGTCCTTTTATAAGCAATGTGCACTCGGCCTTTTTGTCCGATTCCATACTTACGGCCCTCATTGTATAAACCTCCTCAGGTATTGGCGGTTCGCTAACGATGAGTATTGTCTCCCCCTTTTCATTGCTGCCGGTCTTTGCCCTCAATAAAATACCGATCTTAAAGGTGAGGCCTGCTGGATCATAACCTGGTTGTGTCTTTATTTCAAAACAGCCTTTTTTATCGACCTCTCCCTCAAAAACTGGTATGTCAACCTTTTTATCGCCTTTTTTGACGCCTAACATTGTAATAAAGACTGAGTCCTCTGGCTGAAAGCCTTTTCCTTTAAAGACAAATTCCGTATCCATAACTTTGGCTACACCAAGCCTTACAACATCCGGCTCACAGATCATTTGAGGTCCTGTAATACCAGGGTTAAATGCCTTCTCTGTATGAGCGCATCCTGAAAAGGCCAATGAAACTAAAATAATGGAAAATACATAATAAAATATCTTTCTTGAAATATAATTTTTCATGGCTAATTTCTCCAGATCCTTAAAATAATTTGTAGATAAGATCATATGTAGCTTATCTATTATATGCCCGTTTAATAACCTCATTAACATCAATACCGGATGGCATCCAGTCCGTTATCCGGACAGATTTACCCTCTTCAACACACTTTCCCACAAAGGAAGATCTTGTGCCCTGTCTCTTGTCTGGGCCAAAAGAATTGACCGGCCCAATGCCCTGGAAATCTTTAATAGAATCCATTGCCTTGACAAAATTTTCTACAGTCAGGTCCCTTCCGCACCTCTTAAATGCCTCCACCATGGGTTCTACAAAATAAAAGCCTGCATAGAAAAATACACCCCAGCGCTCCTTAGGCGAAAATTTTTCCTGGGCCTTTTTGTATTTGTTTAACAATGGAAAGTCAGATTCTGGAAGCTCTGCAAAGGTAGTAAAAAAAACATCTTTATACAGGCCTTTTGTAATCTTATACATAATCGGCGTATCGCTCAGTGTGCTGGTGGTCATCCACTGAGGCTTAAAGCCCATTTTTGCGGCTGTTCCAAGCACAATAGCCCCATGTTTCGGAAGAACCCAGTTGAGCACACAATCTGCATTTGAGGCCTTTAATTTCATTACATGAGAGGAAAGATCTGTATCCAGTGGCTCTGCAGATACCTCTGCCACCAGCTTCATACCATACTTCTCGAGGGCCAGTTGCGCGCCACAAAGCCCTTCTTTTCCATAGTCATCGTTCTGATAAAAAAATGCGATCCTCTTCTTTTTAAGGGTATTTACCGCATAATCTATAAGTATTGCTGCCTCATCACAGTACAATGGATATGTCCCCCAAAGATACTTAGTGGGAGGGTATCCCCAATGTGTTGAGCCCGCAGCAGGTCCTACCCAGGGCACCTTATTTTTGTGAAGATACCTTTTGACGGCCATTCCCGTTGCGCTTCCTACACCAGAGGCAAATGCAAACACTTCTTTATCCTCCACGAGCTCCTTTGCTATGGCCTTGGTTCTGGCAGGCATATAGCCGTCATCCCGAAGAAAATATTTAATCTTCCTTCCGTGTATTCCCCCTTCAGCATTAATCATGTCGAAATAACAACCAGTGCCCCTTGCAACCGCTCCCCAAAGCGAGGCTGGGCCTGTTTGAGGTCCCCATTGGCCAATACGGATTTCCGTATCAGTCACACCCCTTTCAGCCCATGAAAAGGGAATAAAAACGAGCAATACCAAAAAAAGGCTTACCAGTGTAAAAACAACTCTATTTTTCATCTTTATCCTCCCTATATTGTTATTAAGTTAAAGCACTTAACATCCTTCCAGGAAAAATGGCTTGGAAATACTCTCTTTTACTTTTTTATGATTGAATATAAAAATAAGTATATCACCTTCCTTTATACATTGCCTCAATTAAATCACTGAAGGTTTCATTAACATACTTTCTTTTTACCTTCATAGTAGGGGTTACCTCTCCGTCCTCTTCGTAGAGCTTCTTGGGCAGTATAGTAAATTTCTTTATTTGCTCAACCCTTGCAATAGTCTCATTTACTTTATCAACTTCTTCCTGAATGAACTTTATAATCTCAGAATGTTGCGTTAAATCCCTGTAGGTCGAAAATTGAATTTTATTATCCTGAGCATATTTTACTACATTGTCTTCATCTATCATGATAAGACACGTTATATATTTTCTCTTATCACCAATAATAACCGCATCATTAATATAGGGGCTGAACTTGAGCTTGTTTTCTATATATTGCGGCGTTATATTCTTGCCGCCTGATGTAACGATAATATCCTTCTTTCTATCTGTAATCTTCAGATACCCATCTTTATCCAATTCACCAATATCACCTGAAAAAAGCCATCCATCCTTTAGGCTTTCCTTTGTGGAATCGGGGTCTTTATAATAGCCCTTGAAAACACTGGGAGAGTTTACCAGTATCTCGCCATCATCTGCAATCTTCAACTTTGTGCCCTGCAGGGGAGGCCCTACTGTACCAAATTTAACCTTGTCGGCTCTTGATACACATGTCACCCCTGTCCCCTCAGTCTGTCCGTAACCTTCTACAAGATTAACGCCTATAGACTGAAAAAAATGAAGGACATCAGGTGATATAGGGGCAGCACCTGAATATGCAATTCTAAGTCTATCAAAACCCAACCTTTCCTTTAGTTTTGCAAAGACTAATAGGTACATAATTCTATATAAGATTTCTAAATAAATGGGTACCGGTTTGAAATTCATCCTCAGGGAGGCCCTTTTTTTTCCAATATGTAATGCCATTGCAAATACAAATTTCTTAAACCACGTGGCATCAGACATTTTGATATACACCGCTGAAAGATATTTTTCCCATATACGTGGCACTGAATAACCTACTGTAGGTGATATCTCTCTCATATTATCATTAACCGTATCAAGGCTTTCTATAAAATTGACGGTATACCCATGGCTAATATGTGCAAAAACTGAGAAAATACGCTCAAAAATATGGCATAATGGCAGAAAAGATAATACCTCGTCACTATCATAAATTGGATTATCTTTAATAATTGCCTGGCCCATCCAGGTAACATTCCTGTGCGTTAGCATGGCACCCTTGGGAGGACCAGTCGTACCTGACGTATAAATAAGCACTGACAAGTCATCAGGCTTTAAATCATCCATCCTTTTGTCAATAAGGTCTGGATTCTTTTCAGCAAACTTTCTGCCTACCTCTAAAAAATCTTGATACGTCATAACCATAGGATCTTCAAAATTTCTAAGCCCCTCAAGATCCCATACTATAACCTTTTTCAGAAGAGGTGTTTTATCTTTAAAGGTAATCCATTTATCAAGCTGTTCCTCATTCTCTAAAAAAAGAAATTTAGAATCAGAATTCTCGATGACATATTCGACCTCCGGCCATGCATTGGTAGAATAGATTCCTGCACTTACACCTCCAGCACACTGCACGCCCATATCAATTATGACCCATTCAATACAATTGTCACCTAAAATTGAAACACATTCCCCCTTCTCAAGACCCATTGAAATAAGCGCAGAGCCGATATACCTGGCACTGTTAAAATATTCATTCCAGGATATATCATGCCATATTCCATATTCCTTTTTTCGTAAGGCAACCCTATTGCCATATTTCTTAACGGTATCTCGAAAAATACGGGGTGTAGTCTGAAATTCCACCTTTTATCTCCACCTTTTTTTTCTCTTCCAGCGTTGATATCCCTTAGCAGATGCCTCAGATTTCATTCCCATGTAGAATTCCTGGACATCCTTGTCTAACATTAAATCCTTTGATTTGCCCTTCATAACAAACCTTCCATTCTCCAAAATAAGCCCTAAATCAGATATAGAAAGCGCCATCCGGGCGTTTTGCTCCACGAGGAGCATGGTAACCCCTTCCTTATTTATTGCCTTTATAATACCAAAAATTTGTTTAACAAGAATAGGCGAAAGACCAAGGGAAGGCTCATCAAGAAAAAGCAGCTTAGGCCGATTCATTAATGCTCGTCCAATGGCAAGCATCTGCTGCTCTCCTCCAGAGAGGGTACCTGCTAATTGCCCTTCCCTATTTTCAAGTACTGAAAACAGGTTATAAATTTTTCTAAAGTCATCTTTAATGCCAACCCGGTCGTGCCTTCGATAGGCACCCATAAGCAAATTTTCTCTTACAGTAAGTTCTTCGAACACCTCCCTGCCTTCAGGAACATAGGAAATGCCCATTTTTACTATAGTTTCAGTGTCTTTGCCATCAATCCTTTTGCCCATAAACTCAATAGTGCCCTTGTCTGGTTGATCATCCAAAAGCCCCATGACTGTCTTCAATATAGTGGACTTGCCTGCGCCATTATTTCCAAGTATAGCGGTAATAGTTCCCTCGTCTATTGTTAATGAAACACCTCGCAAGGCATATATCAGTACATAAAAAGTCTCGATGTTCTTAATTTCAAGTAAGGTAGTCAATTCCATCATCCTCCCCTAAATATGCCTTGAGCACATCAGGATGTTGCTGTATTTTTTCCGGTTCTCCTTCTGCAATAAACTTTCCAAAATTTATAGCCAATATGCTGTCCGATATATCCATAACCATCTTCATATCATGTTCAATTAACAGTATGGTAACACCCAATTCTTCTTGAATGTCCTTTATCCAGAAAATAAGGTCCTGTTTCTCCTCTGAGTTCATTCCTGCAGAAGGTTCATCGAGAAGGAGAAGCTCCGGTTCTAATGCAAGAGCCCGTCCAAGCTCTATTAATTTCTGAGTTCCGTATGGAAGACCTCCTACAAACTGATTTCTTGCCGACTGCAAATCAAGCAGATCGATTATCCTCTCCACCTGTTCCCGGTGTCTTACCTCTTCCCTTGCTGCTGATGACTTCCTCCTAAAAAATGTGGCCCCACTCCAAATTCCGGTCTTGATATGAATATGGCGGCCAAGCATTAAATTTTCCATTGTAGTCATTCTTGAAAAAAGCTCTATATTCTGAAATGTTCGGGCAATTCCCTTCCTTGCGATCTTGTGCGGTCTAAGGCCTGTTACAGCCTCGCCCTTAAAATAAACTGAGCCTGAGCCGGGTTTATAAAGCCCACTAATACAATTAAAAATTGTGGTTTTTCCCGCTCCATTAGGTCCTATAATCGAAAAGATTGAACCTTTTTCTACATGAAAGCTGATATTATCAACAGCAATTAAACCACCAAAGCTAATATTAAGCTTGTCCACGGAAAAAAATTGATTTTGTGCCATTTCTACCTTTTTTAACACTCATCTTAATACATCTTGAAAGGCCTTTTTAGCTCTAAAATTTAAAACAAGCAAACGCCTAACAGGATCGTAAGAGAGTATCATAACGTTAATAACTGCGCCAGGTTGCTTCTGCTATGAAATTAAAACATCGTGAATTTTTTTATGATGTCCTAAACCTTTCTTACATAATGTTTTGCAAAAAGCCCACTTGGTTTAAAACACAGTACTAATACGATAACACCAAATGCTACAACGGATTTAAATTCAAGGGAGACGTAGCCACCGAATAAATTTTCAATAATCCCGAGCATATAACCCCCAAACGCTGCTCCAACCAGCGTTGTCATGCCTCCGAGTACAGCAGATGCAAAACCCTTGATCAGCGGATCCATCATCAAATTCGGGTCGAGGGTTGCTATTGGGGCAAGCAATATACCGGCAACTGCCCCTATAACTGAACTCATAGCCCATGTAATAGAGAGTATTCGATTCGTTCTTATGCCATTAATTTTTGCGGCAACGGCATTTTGCTGTGTCGCCTTCATGGCAATTCCAATCTTCGTGTATTTAAAGAACAGAAATAACATAAACATCAGTATCAGCGTGATAAGTATAGTTGCTATATTGAGATAACTTAACACGGCTGAGCCGACCTGGATGGTATCGAAATCAGAGACCGGAAAGGCCAAATTCCTCTGATCAGCACCCCATTTCCAGCTGGCCAGGCCATATAGGATCATTTGAAAGCCCAAGGTGATTAACATGAGGCTAAGCACATTAGGTTCCTTTGCTCTCCTGAGAAAAACGAATTCCAAAAATATGCCTAACAATGCAGCAAATATCAATGAGCCGGTGAAAGACATGGTAAATGAATAACCATAATTTTCAAGTAGGGTGTATGCAACAAAGGTAGATAGCATTGCCATTTCACCCTGCCCAAAGTTTGGAACCTCAGATGTCTTATAAATTATCACCATTGCAAGAGCAATAAGTGCATAAAGGCTCCCAAAGGCAATTCCGCTGATAAGAAGCTGGACAAACAT
>CAYMVB010000147.1:0-3414 GCA_964393665.1 uncultured Desulfobacteraceae bacterium
GTTCAGGGTTACCGTTATTTCGTTGACCTTGCTCGTAGGCCACAAGGTACTTGATGAAACCTCGAATAGAAGCTCGGGTTCGTCCAGCATGGTTATATACATCCTGAAACTCACTATTCGTTATGTATTGCTGATCCAGCGCCACATGAAGCTCACTCTGTACTTCGGTGCAGGATCGTTTTGCATACCGAAGAAAGCGAATAAATTCTGGGTTTGTCTCTGAACCAAATCCCTCTGCAATATTGTGCATGGATAAAGATGCTGCATCCTGAATTTGTTTCTTCAAACCAAAGTCACGAGTAAACTTCGCTTTTTTTGTCAAGGCATAGACCTTACGAGTTAGCTCACGGGCCAGTTGCCATGCATCAATATCCTCAAATCGTTCTATTTTCATACAGTTTCCAATGAGCGTGCACGGATCAAAGGCTCAGATCTGTCCGACGGATTGCAGGCGGGTTTACCATGAGCCCTGAACCTCTGAGCCCTGAACCTTGAACCGATGAACACTTACATATCTTTCACTTTTTGCACCATTTTACCTTGACATAATTGTGCTTTTATTAATACTTCTTAATAGAATAATTTATGTTAATTGTCTATAATACCTAACTTACATAAGGAGGAATATTATGAGAGTCGTTTTTTATTGTTTAAAATTTGCATTCCCCCTGTTTTTCGCACTCTTTTTTTCATGCACGACTATCCCAACCCTTAAAGTAACGTATAAAATAATACCTAGGTCAAACGTTTTAGAGGATAAGGAGATATTTTTTACGTTTGTTGACCAAAGGACCGACAAGGATATTATAGGGGACAATGCGAGGGAACTCTATAAAGGTTATTCAGGCAATATTACCTTTATTCTATCAGGAGAGGGCTCGGATAAATATCTTGTTGGAATTTATGATGTTGAGGAGCTTTTTAAAGAGGCCTTCACCTTATATCTGGAAAATAATGGCCTAAAATTGTCAGATGAAAAAAAACCAGCTATCCCGCAGCTGATAATTCGGCTAGAAAAATTTATCCTTGATTTGGATGGACGTCAATGGTTTGCCACCCTATCTTATGAGGCGGAGTTTATTGAAAATGGGAGGACTATAGTTAGAAAATTCAAAGGGGAGGGACAGAAGTTTAGAATATCGGGACTAAATCAGGCCCATGCAGTTGTAAGCGAGGTATTTACAGACATAGTTAATCAGCTTGATATAAAATCGATGTTTGCTGAGACTATGTAACAGAAGGATAAAATTTTAAAAATTAACCTTAATACTTTTGCTGATATCTCATGATTAATCTGGACAATGTAAAGAGTATAGGACGTTATAAGATTCTAAGGAAACTCGGTCATGGAAGCCTGGGTTATGTTTATCTTGGAAGAGATCCATACATTGAACGCAAGGTGGCGGTAAAGGTTTATCGTCCACCACAGGTAAACAGCCCGGATGAGTTTGAAAGGTATCGTAAAAGATTTTTCATGGAGGCTCAATCAGCAGGAGGGCTTTTTCACAATAATATAGTTACTGTTTATGATGCTGATATCCACCATGATCTTTGCTATATCGCTATGGAATATATAGATGGTCCTATGTTAAAGAAATTCTGCAGCCCTGATAATTTACTCCCATTAGAAAGGGTGTTGAAGATCATATTTAGGGTATGCAAGGGTCTTGAATATGCACATGATAATGGCGTTATTCATCGCGATATAAAACCCTCTAATATCCTATTAAATTCTTCAGGTCACGTCAAGATAACTGATTTCAGTATCGCATATATTAAAAAGGGGGAATCAACACTTCTCAAGGGTCTTTTCGGCTCACCAAGCTACATGTCTCCCGAACAGGTTAAAGAGGATATTATTACGGAAAAAAGCGATCTGTTCTCCCTTGGAGTAGTATTTTATGAGCTTTTATCCGGAAAAAAGCCTTTTGAGGGAGAAAATGAATATTCTATTATGTACAAGATAGTTAATGAAAAGCACCCGGGCATTCATGATTTAAGGCCTGAGCTGCCAAAAAGTTTAGATCGCCTACTTGATAAGGCCTTGGCCAAGGATCTGTCCGAGCGTTATCAAAACAGCATGGAATTTGCTTATGACATAAGATTATTGATGCAGGAGATAGAAACCGGGCAAAGAAAGACCCGGAACAATGAATTATTGCCATACGTAGAGGGTGTATCATTTTTTCAAGACTTTACAGACAAGCAATTAAATGAAATGTTATCCGTGTGTAATTTAGTAAAGGTAGAAAAAGATCAGGTTGTTATTGAGCAAGGAGGAATAGAAGATTCATTTTATGTTTTAATAAGTGGTCAAGTGGCGGTGATAAGCGGCGATACAACTGTTGCTGTTATAGAAAAAGGTGAATGCTTTGGGGAAATGGCATATTTAACCGGGAATGCGCGGTCAGCAACTATTATCTCGCAAAATGAATGCATTTTACTTAAGTTTAGCTCTACTCTTTTAGAAAAGCTGTCCGAATCCATCCAGCTTATCTTCCACAGAAACTTTACAAAAACTATAATTTCCCGACTATCGAAGAACAACTGAACAGGCATAATGGTATAGCTCACCATGGGAGATGTAACTGCCTACCTTAAACCTACGTATTATATTGACTATAATTCTCCAAATGTAAAAGAAAAGGCGGAGGAATTTTCATTATTTGACACCGAAGAAAGGGCTAAGGCCATTTTTTACTTTGTCAGGGACCGTATTTTGTATACCCCTTATTCACCGTTTTTTCTCCCTGAGCATTACACGGCAAGCAGGATACTTAAAAGAGGATCGGGCTACTGTGTCCAAAAGGCCGTTTTATTAGCTGCGCTGGCCCGTGCAAACCATATACCCGCCAGACTTGTATTCGCTAATATCAAAAATTACCTGATTCCCGAAAAATTATTAAAGATGATGGGCACAAACGTCTTTGTTTTCCATGGTTATAATGAGCTTTATATAAGAGAAAGATGGGTAAAGATTACCCCAACCTTTAACGTAGAGATGTGTAAAAAGGTAAACCTGCAACCAGTAGAGTTTGATGGCCATAACGATGCGACATTTCATGCTTATGATCTGAATGGCCAAAAGCATATAGAATATACGAGAGATTATGGAAATTTCTCCGATCTTCCCTTTGAAAAGATGATGAATAGCTTCAAGACGCAATATTCAAAGGATATGCTCAAGAGATGGATGGAATCAGCACACGATGAGTCTAATGGATAGTATGGATGGAAACGGTTTTTTTAGAGAGCTTAGGGTGCGCCAAGAACCTCGTGGATAGCGAAAATATGCTCGGCCTTATTAAGGAAGAGGGCTATGAGTTAACAGATGATCCTTTACATGCAGACATAGCTGTTGTAAATACATGTGCCTTTATACGGCCGGCCATTGAAGAAAGCATAGATGCAATA
>CAYMVB010000148.1:0-2082 GCA_964393665.1 uncultured Desulfobacteraceae bacterium
GAATTTGACCCTGAGGAAAAAAATCACGATTTCTCTAAATTAAAGGAAATTGTTTCAAGCTGTGGGTCAGATCTAAGAAAATCATGGGCTGCCTATGAGCCAAGAGAGATGCAACGTTTCAAAGATTTCAGGCACATACTCCCAGAAACCCTGAATATTATTACAGCGGAGAGAAAAAAAGAAATCCCGGAGTTGTATAAATTAGGTACAGACCTGGCTGTACCGAATGAGAGGCTCAAAGAAATTTGGGATTTTTACAAATCAAATTTAGAAAAAAAGGGCCTCGAATGGCTTGCCTTTGGTCACATAGGAAACAACCATTTTCACATAAATGTATTGCCAAGATCTTTGGATGAGATGAAAAGGGGGCTTTCATTATATAAGGAGTTTGCAAAAAAGGTGGTATCTCTTGGGGGAACAATATCTGCAGAACATGGGGTAGGAAAAATAAAGAAGGATTTTTTTTCAATTATGTTCTCTAAGGAAATAATTGATCAAATGAAGGCAGTAAAAAGATCCCTTGATCCATCGCTCATGCTGAACCCCGGGGATATGTTTGATTTATCATAACGTACATACATTTCTGAAATCAAGAAGAGAATATCATCATGAAACTATTAATTTGTATAAAACAAGTTCCGGAAATAACGGACGTAAAAATAAACACTGAAACAGGCACCTTAATGAGAGAGGGGATCGACTCTATTCTCAACCCCTTCTGTGAATATGCCGTGGAAAAGGCATTAGAGGTGAAAGAAAAAAATGGTGATGTTGAGACAGTGGCAATCTCAATGGGACCGCCACAGGCAAAATCCGCCTTGATGCGTTGCCTTGAAATGGGGGTCGACAGGGCTATTCTTCTTGCAGATAGAGCATTTGCAGGCGCGGATACCTGGGCCACTGCCTTGACTCTTGCCAGCTCAGTAAAGGCCATAGAGAATGATTTTGACCTGATTCTTGTTGGCAAGCAGGCAATAGATGGTGACACAGCGCAGGTAGGGCCTGAACTGTCGGAACTCCTCGGAATTCCACAAATTACATACGGAATAGATCTTGATATAACGAGCAACAAAAAAAGGATCAGGGTTACAAGAGAGTTCGAAGGGGGAAAGGAAACCCTGGAGGCAAAATTTCCATGTCTCGTTTCTGTAAGCAGGGGGCCGATGATTAGAAGCATACCCTCATTTCATGACATACTTGCTGCTCGTGAAAAGCCTTTGAAAACAGTCACATCCTCAGACCTGGGTGTCAGTGATAATGAGTTAGGGCTTCAAGGCTCTCTTACGCAGGTCATAAAGGTCTTTCCCCCGGAGATGAAAAAGCAGGGGGTAATTATTAAAGACAGTGAGCCATCCTACGCAGCAAAACAATTAATTGAATTCCTTAAAGAGAGAAATTTTATATAAGGCCTATAATGTTAACAATTGATGAAACAAAATGCACAGGCTGCAGAATATGCGAAAAGACATGCCCCTTTGGAGCAATAACCATTATTGATAAGATAGCCAGGGTAAATGAAAATTGTACCCTCTGCGGCGCATGTGTAAACAGCTGTCCCACCGGTGCAATCACTATTGAAAGAAGGCAGATCCCTAAGGAGGAGTTAGCTAATTTTTCCGGTGTTTTTATATGGGGGGAATACGAAGAAAAAGATAACAGGCTCGTGCCTAAAAAGGTAGTCAAGGAGCTTTTAACAGAGGGCAGGAAGCTTGCTCATAAAGTTGGGCAAGAGCTTGCAGTAATAGTATTATCCGGTGGGGCATTAGGCTCCCTTGATGAATTGATCGGTTTCGGTGCAGACAGGGTAATAAGTTGCAGCCACAAGCTTCTTGTTAGCTATACAACAGACTGTTTTGCCAACGTATTATGCAGTGTTATCTCCAGGGAGAAACCATCTATTTTTCTCTTTGGCGCAACTCCTCGTGGTAGAGAATTAGCGCCAAGGATTGCGGCAAGACTTCGCCTGGGGCTTACAGCAGATTGCACTGCCCTTGACATAGACAAAGACGCCCAGCTTGTTCAGACAAGACCGGCATTTGGTGGAAATATTATGGCATCTATTGTTGCCCCCTATACAAGGCC
>CAYMVB010000149.1:0-4261 GCA_964393665.1 uncultured Desulfobacteraceae bacterium
AATAGACGCTGAATATTTTTATTTGACATGTATGTCACTTTCCAATATTCTGCCACAAAACTGACGCTACAAAGAGGCTAATAAGCATAATGAGGAAAATAAATATTTTAGGTACTGGCTCATTCACACCTGAGCGGATTGTACCTAACTCATATTTTGAGAAGATTGTTAATACTACAAACGAATGGATAACGACAAGAACAGGGATTGAAGAGCGCAGGATGATTATTCCTGGAGAGGCATTGAGTGATCTTGCCACCCCGGCTGCACAGAGGGCGCTGGAAATGGCAAATATTCCTGCGGAGGACCTGGACTTAATTATTGTTGGAACATCGACGCCGGACATGTTAAGTCCTTCATCTGCCTGTATCATCCAACATAATCTAAGGAATAAAAAGGCAGCGGCCTTTGATGTTAATGCCGCATGCCCTGGCTTTATATATGGGTTGTCGATTGCTGAAAAGTTCATTCAGGATGGATCTCATACATATGCATTAGTTGTAGGAAGTGAGGTTATTTCCAACCGAATAGACTACGAGGACAGGGGAACTTGTGTGCTTTTTGGAGATGGAGCCGGTGCTGTAGTTCTTGGTCCATGTAATGGTAATAATAATGGAGAAATTTTGTCTTCCCACCTCCACTCAGACGGGAGTCTTTGGGAGCTCCTTAATGTACCGGGCGGCGGGTCTCGCAATCCACCGTCATACGATATGCTGGATG
This sequence comes from uncultured Desulfobacteraceae bacterium, assembly GCA_964393665.1. Lineage (GTDB taxonomy): Bacteria > Desulfobacterota > DSM-4660 > Desulfatiglandales > B25-G16 > M55B121. The sequence continues at coordinate 721 of CAYMVB010000149.1, forward strand.
AACGACTTCATGTAGTCAAGATGAAGGGTAACGAGGTCTTCAAATATGCAGTACGCACTATGGTTGATGTGGCCAACGAGGCTATGGAAAAGAATTCAGTATCCAGCGAGGATATTGACTGGTTTATCCCCCATCAGGCAAACATACGTATTATGGAAACTGTAGCTAATCGCCTTAAAATTCCTCTGGAGAAAATGATTGTAACGATCCACAAGTATGGCAATACATCTGCTGCTTCAATACCAGTGGCCTTGGATGAGCATGTACGCTCAGGTCAAATAAATCGAGGGGATCTTATCCTGGTAGCTTCATTTGGTGCAGGCTTTGTGTGGGGAGCGGTTTTATTCAGGTTTTAGTCCAGATTGCATAGAAGGTAGTTACCGCATAATCTGGGTTAACATGCATCTATGTACACCACCCCAGGCGTGACTGAATCATCAGATATAATATCATTTATCACGGCATCTGTGATAGTCTCTATTTGTCTGATTCCACTTTTCTTATGCCCGATAAGAAGTGGTATCTCACTTGGGTGGATACGGAGGGTAATGTTTTTTGAATATCCTCTCAGGGGTAGACGAGGTTTTAGTCTTTCAAGATAAATAGCTGAGCGCACGAGAAAACCGAAGGATGGGTGCCAGGGGCCTGCTACTATTTCGCCCTTTTTAAGGAGGGAAGGCGAAGACATAAGCCCAATTCTTATAACAGGAATCCCGGCGTTCTCTAACTGTAAGCATGCATCTTTGCAGAGGCTGACCATTGTATCAAGTCCCATAGGCCTATATTTCCCTTTGTTGTACCATTGCTCAAGGACGGTGCCCTTTATTACGAGGGTAGGATAAAGTCGAGCAAAATTTGGCTTTAGGTTAATGACCTTTTCGATGGTGCTGAGGAATAACTCCGTTGAATCGCCGGGAAGACCTGGCATGAGCTGTGCCCCAATAGTAAAGTCTCTTTCTCTGAGGATTTTAACAGCATTTACTGTGTCCCGCGATGTATGACCTCTATGAGAAAGGGCAAGGACATGATCATCCATTGATTGTATGCCAAGCTCAACCGTTTTTACCATGAATGAGTCAAGTATATTGAGCTTCTCTTCACTAAGAGAGTCAGGCCTTGTGGATATACGTATTGAATTTAGGATACCCTGTTTTATATAAGGTCTCACTGCTTCAAGCATTTCTTCCATAACTTCATGTGGCAAAGAGGTAAATGTCCCGCCAAAAAAGGCAACCTCTTTTTGGTTTTTGTTTACAAGTCTTTTTGATTTTATGGCTATCTCTATGGTGTCTGTTATATCCTGTGGCGAAGGCAAGGCCTCGGATTTATTCGTTATAGTTTTTTGTTGACAGAATATGCATCTGTGCGGGCACCCCTGATTGGGGATAAAGATTGGTATGATAAAATTTTTATTTATTTTCTTAGACAAAGTAATGCATCCTTTGCAGCATTTTGTTCGGCCTCTTTTTTACTTTTTCCCTTTCCTTTACCTACTATGCTCCCATTTAAATATGTAGCAGCATAAAAGGTTTTGTCATGGTCTGGACCTTTTTCTTTTATCATTCTATATTCGGGAACTGATTGAAAACTTTCTTGAAAGAATTCCTGCAACTCTGTCTTAGAATCATTAACAGGTTTATCAGGTTCTATATTATGTACCAGGTTCCCAAAGAGTTTTGATGCAACCTTAAGTGCATTTGTAAAGCCGCCATCTAAATAAATTGCACCCATAAGGGCTTCAAAGGCATCAGAAAGTATAGATGGTTTTTTTCTGCCATGAGTTTGTTCTTCACCCTTGCCCAAAAAAAGATAGTCGCCTAATTTTATCTTGCGCGCTATAGTATGAAGTCCATGTTCACTTACAAGAAATGCCCTGTATTTTGATAGATTACCTTCCTTTACCTCGGGAAAGCTCTCCATAAGCAAGTGACTTACAGCCAGGCTGATGACGGCATCTCCAAGGAATTCTAAACGTTGATTATCAGATAACCAGGTCTCTCCCTTTTCATAAACATACGATGGGTGTCTTAGGGCCTGGTATAATAAATCCTCTTTATTGAAAGAGTAATCAAGCAAATGCGTTAGGCTGTCTAAATCATGTAAAATTTCTTTGTTTTTCATAAATCGCTTTGTAGCAAGAATTATTGTAAAAACTAAAAAAACGTGTTTCCGTATAGCAAGCTGGATGCACTTTTTATATAATAAAAAACTATTTCATGCTTTTCATTTCTTAACTTTTTTATGGTATCAAAATTGCCATTTTAAGGTTTTAATTGTCAATAATTTAATTTATAAAAGATTTAAAAAGGAGGGTATCATGCATCAAACCATAACAATAAACACAAGAGAGCATTCAGAGATGATAGATATTACCTCTTTAATAGGCCAAGAGGTGGACAAGTCAGGGATAAAAGATGGAATGTGCCTACTTTTTGTCCCACATACTACAGCAGGGGTCACAATCAATGAGAGTGCGGATCCGAGCGTAAGGTTAGACATACAGGCAGTTCTTGACAAACTTGTACCCTGGGAGGGCTTTTATAGGCATTTAGAGGGGAATTCTGCTGCCCATATTAAGAGCAGTATAATGGGAAGTTCTGTAATGGCAATTATTGAGTCAGGGCGTCTTAAATTGGGAACATGGCAGGGAATTTTCTTTTGTGAATTTGATGGCCCTCGCTCAAGAAGATTGTACATGAGGCTCCAATAAGAAATTTGATACTATTTTGTATGGTTCTTTTCTGACAGGATAACAGGGTTGGCTGGATTACGTGGTTCTAAACCTTATACTAAGACTCTATGCTTAAGGGCTTGACCTGTAAAAAATGCCGTGTTTAGGTTTTCCATGAACACGGCATTTTTTATTTTTTACTATAGGCATGGAAACGAGCCTATAAGTGAAATCTTACTTTTTATGGCAGTCATTGCATGTTGTGGGTCCTGTAGCCTCATTTTTCTTTTTCAAATCGCTGTGGCAGCCCCTGCAATTAGCATGAATTGCCGTGTAATGGAATCGCTTTATATTCTCTGCCTTGCTGACCTTTAAATCGGAAGGCTTTTTAGGCTCGCTATGACACGCATCACATTTTTTAACCTCATCACCCTCTTTCCACACATTTTTTCCATCCTCAAATACATGATGGCATTCGGTGCATGCGATTTTTTTATCGACAGCATGTGTTTTATGGGGAAAGGTAACGATACTCTTTGTGTGTTTGGGATATACCTTAGATTCCAATTTTATTGTATCCGGCACATCAGCAGCCATAACGGCACGTACAGGAAGATATAGTATGCCGCCCACTATCAATATTATTGCAAGAATCAGATATTTTTTGCTCATCTTTATTGCCCCCTTTCACGAAAATATCTATTATTTCATCTTTCAAAACGTTATCGAATCTTTTATGGACTTGTTTATACGATAACAGTCTTCAATAGATCTTGTCAAGAACTAATTTCACCCCTCCTTCCTGTAACATATAAGCCCGCACCTCAGGCACCTGTCAGACTCACCTTGTGCCATCTCCTCCGTGAGGCC
>CAYMVB010000150.1:0-2222 GCA_964393665.1 uncultured Desulfobacteraceae bacterium
AGGATCTTCAGGGTGAAGAAGAATTTTGCAGAGGCGAGATTTTTACGGGTACTTGAACCTTCGCCCTATAGAATAGTTCCACCTTGCCCTTACAGCGGATATTGTGGCGGGTGTAAATGGCAGTTTATCAGGTATGACAAACAGCTGGAATATAAACGGCTCTTTGTGGAGGAACTCCTTTGTCATATTGGGAGAATAGAAGATTTTCGGGCTTACCCTCCTGTCCCTTCCTTTAAAGAGTTTGGGTACAGGAATAAAATGGAGTTTTCTTTTTCAGACAAGAGGTGGCTATATCCTGAGGAGATGCAAGAAGGAGCTGAAAGTAACGATATTGCGCTTGGTCTTCATGTTCCAGGTACTTTTAACAAGGTTATAGACATTCAACGTTGTCTTCTGCAGCATGAAACGGGCAATGATATATTGCAGGCAGTAAAGGGGTTTATAAAAGAGAGCAAGGTCCCCGCATATGGGCTGAAAAGCCATGAGGGTTTTTGGCGTTATCTTATGTTGCGACACTCATATTATTTTGATGAGTGGATGGTCAATATTGTAACGAATGGCGAGAAAGATTTTATTGTTCAGGAAATGGGCTCAGTGCTCAATAAGAAATTCGAGGGCATATTCTCCATAGTAAATAATATTAATTCGAGAAGGGGAGGGACGGCCTTTGGAGAGATAGAGAAAATAGTTTCAGGCGAAAGGGCGATAAAAGATAAAATAGGGCCTTTTCTTTTTGAGATATCCGCAAATTCCTTTTTTCAGACTAATACACCTACAGCTGAAAAACTGTATCAGGCAGTGAAAGATTTTTCTCATCTAAGCGGTAGAGAAGTAGTTCTTAATCTTTATTGCGGTACGGGCACGGATTCAATAATTTTAGCCCCGGATGCATCAAGGGTAATAGGTATAGATATATCCGAAAGTGCCGTAGGCAATGCTAAAAGGAACTGTGAATTGAATAATATAGACAATTGCGAGTTCTTGTGTGGAGATGTAAAAACAGCACTGTCTCAAATTAACACCAGGATTGACGTATTAGTAACCGACCCTCCCAGGGCAGGCATGCATAAAAAGGTTGTAGATAAAATAGTATCTATGCTTCCTGAAAAAATTATCTATATTTCATGCAATCCTGCTACATTAGCCAGGGATGTTTCTCTTATTTCAGATATATATAGGGTAAAAGAAGTCCTACCGGTAGACCTATTCCCTCATACATATCATGTAGAATCTATTGTAAAGCTAGAAAAGGTTTAAGATTGCAAAGAAAAACATTGACAATTAATAAACTGCGTATATAATCCACTCTATACTAAAATTTTTGACTAAAAACAGGTAATTTTTATGATAAAAAGAGGATTTTTTAATGGAGGAGGTGAGGTTTTAAACGACTAAGATATTTTAAAGCCCGGGAATTATAAAATTTAGTCGTGTGCGAATTATTTTATGAAGGTAATCGTATATAATAATCAAATAGAAAAGGCCATAAGGGATCTAAAGAGAAAGCTTTCAAAAGAAGGATTTTATTCAGAGATAAAGGAAAGAAGGTTCTACGATAAACCGAGCATACAAAAGAAGAAGAAGCAAGCCAAGGCTGCTAAAAGGCTTAGAAAAAAGCTCAGAAGATTTTAGTTTCGGCAAAAACAGCTACGTCATGCTCATAAGTTAAAGAGGGAACTTTAGTTTGTAATATATACTCAGATTAAAATCAATCTTAAAATATTGCAAATGGTACAGTACGTGTTTAATAGGGAATTCCGTTAAAATCGGAAGCGGTCCCGCCGCTGTAATCCTGCATCTGACAATTTTATTGGATGATCAAACCTGCGGTATACCCTTAGAAGGGTTAACGTCACTGATTAGTGGTATTGTAATTGGGAAGGCTAACCGTAGAGTCAGGAAAGTCAGAAGACCTGCCATTGTAATATAAAATTCTATAATTGAGCCATTTATTTAAGGGCCAAGTAAACAGGGTGCAGTCCTTGAATCCAACTGGATTTAAGGATTTTTTTTGGAAATTTTTTTCCGGGGACTATTTTAATAAATAAGACAAATTCTCCTTGCCTCATTAAGAGCCGATTTCATGTGTTGCAGCGTAAGCCTTTAATAAGAGGAGGACTCTTAGGCCTTATTGCAGGCCTTAAATTATAAAATGATACGAAAGAGATTTTATATAACAATACTTGCAACAGTAATCTGTCTTTTCTCAACTATAATTGCGA
>CAYMVB010000151.1:0-7127 GCA_964393665.1 uncultured Desulfobacteraceae bacterium
GAGCAGTTGGTGATCAATACCGGCAGTCCATAGGTGTGAAAGTAGGCACGTGCCAGGTGGTTTGATGCTGCCTTGCTCGCGGAATAGGGAGAGCGGGGATCATAGGGGGTCTCTTCGGTAAAGGAGCCGCTTTCCCCAAGGGAGCCATAGATCTCGTCGGTACTGACGTGCAGAAACCGTGGGTTCTCTGGACCATTAGGTGCTTTTGTAGAAAGCCATCTCTTTCTTGCAGCCTCGAGCAGGGTAAAGGTGCCGTTGATGTTGGTGCCGATGAATTCATCGGGGCCTGTGATGCTTCTGTCCACATGTGATTCAGCGGCAAAGTGGACAACGGTGTCAATTGCGTACTTCTCAAAGAGCCCCTCAACAAGGTCTCTGTCCCTGATATCGCCTTTAACGAATCGGTACCTGGGGTCAGCTTCAATATCAGCCAGGTTCTTTGGGTTTCCCGCATAGGTGAGCTTGTCCAGGTTAATCAGGAGGCAATCGGATCTCTTTTCCAGGATAACGTGCACGAAGTTTGATCCAATAAAGCCGCTGCCACCGGTTATGAGGATGGTTTTCATGGGGATTGAGTTTATAAGCTCGTTTAATGATTTAATAGTTGCTGATATAGTGTATAAAGCATATAAGAGCAGAGGTTTAAAAAAGAGTCTACCCTCGGTTTAAATATCTTTAGAAAATTTTTATCATATTATCTTACAACAATGCTGATATTTTTGCCATGCCACGCACATGTATGGAATCATATGAAACGCATAATAAAAGGAAGCTTGTTAACTGTCAAGCGGATAGAGTCTCGTGGGCAGGATAGTTTTTTGCTTCTTTTCAAGCGCTCCTACTTAAACTTTTGCCATATTTGCCGGCAGATGTCGTCCAATTTCTCGCCCCTGAATATGCTATTCCTTACCCCTATGCGACTAATATTCAAATATTTCCCTACCTCTTTTTGATTATAGCCTGCTTCTTTAACGGCCAGATAAGAGATTATAGCCCTTGCCGCGCTGGCATTTCTGTCTCTGGCTTTAGAAAGCAGGGTCTGCGGGGCTAATCCCAGATGATTTGCTACTTTACGGGTAAGCTTTTCCAATGAAGGCTTATTTAAAACCACGTTAGGAAAATCAATCATAGATTTTTCAATAACCTCTGTGACAAAAACCCCACTGCCCAGTATTCGCGCATCAGAATTTTCTCTTTGCCCTTTTTTTCTACCCAATAACCCTTTTGGATTTCCGCCTGCACTTCTGACCAGCCCTCCCCCCTGAAGATCTGGTCTAGTACCTTGTGCAACACCCTTTTTTACGAAACTCCGATATTTTTTGCGGGCATTCTCAACGTTATCCCCAAAGAGCTGCACTATATATTGAACGGTTTGCTCAGAAAGGGATTTATTTGCCTTACTTGTCACGCCTTCTATATCTTGAATCAAGGGATTTTCGCGTTTTCCGAGGATAGTACTGTGGCCACACCAGCTATATGTATCTAATTCTCTAATGCTTTTTACCAACCCTGTCCTTAAGGGGTTTAAATGAATATAACGGATAAGCTCCAGAAGGTAGGGGTTCTCCTCGCACACAACAGACTTATAACGGTTCTGAAACAAATGTCCTCTTCTCTTGTAGCGCCTGTTGAATGTGACTGCATAGCCCGTCATAAGACGTCTCATAACCTTACTTAAAGGTGTGGAGTCAGTACGAAGCAGGAGGTGAAAATGGTTCTGCAAAAGCGCCCAGGCATAGCACTGTGTATGGCTTTCTTCAAGTATTACAGCGAGGCGATTAAGAAAAGCCTTACGGTCCTGATTGTCACGGAAAATTGTCGTCCGTTCAATCCCTCTGGCCATAACGTGCTGCAAAAATCCAGGGGCATCAAGTCTTGTTTGTCTAGGCATTGTTTTCTTATGAGAGGTGCTGCGGATACATTGATCCAGCAACACAATCCTGTTTCTGAAAAGGCTTGCTGTAATGCCCTTTCAAAGGAGCACATGTTTCTTTTTTTACGTATCCAGCTCCACGGAAGTGAGGAGTTTAAAAAGTATCTTCATTCTACAACTATTATTTTTAAGATAGCTCCGCCCCCTTAATTACATAACATAGCTGCATCTGGCATGCCCTAGTTTTCATTTAGTAATCAAGTAAGTTTCTATCTACCTAATAAAAAAGGGGACATTGGTTACTAAATAAAATAAGCTGCAGAATAAGCTTAAATATTTGATTTTGTCAAGGAAAGTTTTTTCGTTTTAGAGCGTTAGTTAACCATTAAGGCCCTTGCTCTAAACCCCAGTAATTATGAAAGCTCAGATAATGCGGAACATCGTTAAATAATAATTAACGTGTTAAGGCTGAATTTCACGGATGCCTTTTGGATGATTATCAAACAGTGGTAATAGTAAAGATTCTATTTTCCTGGTTTGAAAAGCCAGGATTTAAATCTGGGAGGCCAATAAACTGGATTGCGCAGTCTTTTCCAGGCAAGCGTGGCAATCTTGCATTGATTTTTATCAGGAGCTATATTGCCGTACGCTTCCCTGTTGAAGGTCTCTACGATTACTCCTATATCTCTAGTAAGTGCAGGAAATTGATGCTTTAAACGCAAACCATACTCCGCAGGGGTCTCACTTAAAAAGTGAGGTAAGCCGCTATGACGCCCCCAGCTTAAAAGCGCATTATAGAGCTGAAGTGAGCTTGTGTAGCCACTAACCCACCGAACTATCTTACCCCAGAAAAGAGGAAGCGCGGCGAACATCTTCGTGAACCAAATGATAAAAAGACGCCATTGAATTTGGTTCTTTTCGTTTACATGAGTACGGGATAATAACCAGCGAAATAGGTACCATAGACCAAATGCACACAGTATAAGCGCAATTACTATACCCATACCTACAAAACCCCAGGTGAATATTTTTTCAAAAATCTCACTCCACCAACTCTCCTCAGGTGAAGATACAAAATCACCCTGCTCAGGTGGAGAAGAAGAAGACACTGTTTCCGGTCTACTTCTATTATGTATAAAGAAGAATCTAACAACACTTTCCAGTATTGATCCCAAGGGAGCAGCAGCAACTTTTAAAACATCATAGCCAATCTCTGCCGCAGCATTAAGATAGGGTAAAAAAAGCAGCACAAGGGCACCACCAAATGCAAAAATCACCAAGGCAAAACTCACGATTACCCCAATTCCCCGGTAGCCTGAAAGAAAATCCTTATGCGCTCCACTCTGATTGCGGGCTATGCCGATTGCCAGCAGGCTGAATAGAAAAAATGGGAATAATAACTTTTCAGGCGTTGAATCCTGTATGTCAATTCCTCCCTTTACAAGCAAGAGTAATTTTATTATCAGGAGAAGGAAAAACGCTGCTATCCCCACATCAAAGCGGGTGCAAACAGTGAGATAGTCATTTGATCTACGGGCTAAGGTCACACCACCGATCCAGAACAGAAGGACAAAGAAAAGAATAACCACAAGCATAAACCATTCCATGGGGTCTTTTGGCCGGCCTAAGTAGTTCAACAGCCAACATTTGTTAAAGAGAGGTTCTGAATTATAGAAAAGCACATGAATAAACCTGGATGCGGAAAGCAGAAAACCAATTACCTGAAGTGCCAGAAACATAATAATCCTCAAGCCTCTCCCTCGCATAACTATGGTTAACAGGGCTGCTAAAATAAAGGTTGCGATCGCCTCTGGTAAAGGAAAAGCCCGATGCGCTGTGGAATATACAATAAATGTCGCCCATGCATACAACCAGGTGATTTCCGCCCCAGCGGCAGTTAAAAATAAGAGGCTCTCTTTTTTAGTTTTCATTCTCTTTCCGTTTGTTTTGTCCTAATTTCATCGAGGAGATAAATCTTGCTGCGGACTTTATACATATTATCTTCCGAGAGGCCATAAGTATGACAGACCACAAAAATCATTGGTATTTTTCTTTGTTTAAAGAATCTCTCGCTTATATATAAGCCTTTATCTTCCCCGTATGAGAAATGAATGCAGGTTGCCCCCCATATCACGTTAAGTCCGCGATTCCATATGTCAGCGAGATTACGTTTTGGCTTCATCTTTAGCCTTGCCAAAACCTCCAAAATAGCAGGCAATTGCTGAGGGTTCTTGCATAGAGGCAAAGTCGCAGGCCCTCCCTCTACCACGGCATTAGTAGCCAATCCCGTAGCATAGCCCATTCGATCAAATTGAACTGCCAGTGACGCAACCGCCTCAAGGGTATGCTCAAAATCCTCTGATGCATTATTTTCTGCAAATTTATCCACATCTATCACTAACAGGGCTTTCAGTTGTTCTGAGGGCTCAAATACCTTTTGCTGCAAGCAATTATGCCTTGCGCTCGCCTTCCAGTGAATATATCTTGCAGGAGACCAGTGCTGGTAATCTCTGGTACCAAGTATATATATAGGGTCCTGAACTGGACTCTTCGCCCCCGGAGAGCCAAAAAAATCCCTCCTTGGCAGAAGGATAGGCCTCAAAGGCACAATCCGTGGATACACTATTACCTGAAGATTTTCTGTTCTGCCCCCTTCCCTGGGGAAAAAGCCAAACGGATCAGCTGCATTTAAAACGGGTGGTCCAACCTGGTAAACGCCCCTTTTTTGCGCAATTAATTCATGATCAAAATACGCTCTCTGATACCACAATAGGCCGGTCTGATTGATAAATGACGTATCATAGGAGGTAAGATTAAGCGGGCTATCTACAGGCATCTTTACCTGAAGCCAGACTGGAAGAAACTTAGTATTTTCCAAACGTATATTTAGGGTAAGTGACTCCCCTGGAAACAACTTAGCCTTGTTGACCGTTATATAGCATTTTATACCAATAAGACTGACTCTGCTCCATAAGGCCGCAATAAACATAAGAGACAGCAAAAGTATTGCCAAGAGTGCGAGGTCACGCTGGCTGTGTAACAGCGCAATAAAAAGAAAAATTCCTACAAAAAATTGAATCAGTGGTAAGATAAAAAGACTTGGCAGTCTGCTTTCTTGTGATTCCATGACAACGGTGGTTTTAGGTTTTGGCTGTGGGCACTTCTGTTTCATTTACTATCTGAGTCAGAATGCGTTCCGATGTTTCTCCCCTCAGTCTTTCCTCTTCCTTAAGGATCAATCGGTGACAAAGAACAGGTTCGACTAAATATTTTATGTCATCTGGAAGCACGTATTCACGACCTCTTAACGCTGCCAGTGCCTGTCCGGCTCGCATCAACCCAATGGAGCCCCTCGGGCTGGCCCCGAAACGTAAGGAATTATTATTACGCGTAGCCCTAACAATATTCGCAATATATTCCCTGACTGGCAGAGAGACGCGAATTTTCTTTCTTGCCCGCTGCAGCTCGTTAATTTGCCCGGGGCTAACCACTGCCTCAAGTTTCAGCATGGGGTCATCTTCTTGAAATCTTTCCAGCATGCGTATCTCCTCATCCTTATCAGGGTATCCCAGGTGTAATTTGAGCAGGAACCTGTCCAGCTGAGCCTCTGGTAAGGGGAATGTGCCTTCCAGCTCAATAGGGTTTTGGGTAGCCATGACAAAGAACGGACAAGGGAGGGAAAAAGTCTGTCCGTCTACTGTAACCTGCCGTTCCTCCATGCTTTCCAAAAGACTCGCCTGGGTACGAGGAATTGTTCGGTTAATTTCATCAGCAAGCAGAATATTGGTGATAACTGGTCCGGGCTGATAAGAAAATTGCCCGGTTTGTTGGTTGTAAACATTAAAGCCGGTTATATCAGCAGGTAGCAGATCCGGCGTGAATTGAACTCTTTTAAAAGACCCGCCAATGCTTCTGGCCAGCGATTTTGCTATCAGAGTTTTTCCAAGGCCTGGTACATCCTCCAACAAGATATGACCTTCTCCCAGAAGTGCTACTAAAAGTAATTCGATGGTTTGATGTTTTCCCACGATTACCTCGGATATATTTCTTTCAATCTGTTCACACAATTCGAAATTCACGATACTGCCTCCAAAAGCCTCGGCTAAACCTTCAAATAAAAGAGATTGATTCTATACAATTCAAATGTCTCATAGCATTCTATCTTAACTTTGTAAAGGGATGACCGAAACTTACATTTGACGCTATACTTGATACGCTTACTCGACTGGTCTGAGCGATAGCTTAAGACACTTTTACCAATAATAGCTTGACTTTAAAATGAATAACATGGTAGAGCAAAACCTTACTTAGTGCTTTAAATTACTCTCCTATTCCACCCGTTTAATGCCAGGGAGGCAAAAAAATTCCGAAGAATAATCCTTGAGGGTCAAATGAAAAATCAGCCCTCATAAGTAATGTAGTCTCAGGCTTAACCTTTTTTTAATGGCTTTTAGCCTATAACACTGTCATAGCCAATTGCGCAGATAGAAATAACACTCTTGGCAGGCTCTCGATGCCCTGCTCAAAAGGATGCCATATCTCGCTTTGATTTTTCCTTTTCCTATGAATAGTATGCCGGCGGCACTGCCGTATGCAACAACCAACAAAGCAGGGATTTTATTACCCTTATACTATAACCAGTTAATCCTATTACCATATCAATCGTCCTCTACCACAATGGAAAAGTCTCTACCCCCTGCTATATAGCCTTTTATAGCTACCCTAAATAAGCTTAGCCACAGACAAAAGGAATCATGTAATGATAGGGTAAAACTACAGTAATTATAAAAAGGTAAAGGAGAAAAGAGATGAAAACCGACTGCACGAACAAAGCATTAATAAGCCTTATAACCATAGCATTTTTTCTATGCCTTACACCAATCATTGCCTTTTCCTCCATCCCCCAGACCATCAACTACCAGGGCTATCTCACTGACCCTCAGGGAACCCCCATTGATGAAACAGTAACCATTACCTTCTCCATCTACCCTGATACCACAGATATCGCCCCCCTGTGGAAAGAGACACAAACAGTACGTGTAACAGAGGGGGTGTTCAGTGTAAACCTTGGTGATGTAGTCCCTGTTAACCTTCCCTTTGACACAGTCTACTACATTGGAGTAAAGGTTGGATCAGACAGTGAAATGACCCCCAGACAGTCGTTGACAAGCTCCCCCTATGCATTCAGGGCAGCTATGGCAGAAAATCTCATGGATAATGCCGTCACCACTACCATCATAGCAAATGATGCAGT
>CAYMVB010000152.1:0-21393 GCA_964393665.1 uncultured Desulfobacteraceae bacterium
GCTATTCTTGACTTTGTGTTTATATTCATATAAAATTTATTAATAAAATTATAAAAAAATGTACCAGCTACTCATGGTATTCTAACTTTAGAAATAAAAGAATAGCTAATTGAAATCTCTCTTTTTATATAAAAGAGGGACTATGTTATTTATTACTATATAAATCCAGCTACTTAATATTTTAGGCCTTTGGCAAACGGCCTTTCTATTAAGTAAGTTTTTAAAGGTTCAAATATTTAACATGGCAGTAGAAAAAATAAAGGATGATTATAATTATATACATGTAGGCGAGCTAAAGCTTGGAGGAAAAGGACCTCTATTCATGATAGCTGGACCCTGTGTAATAGAGAATAAAGACATCAGCTTTAAGGTAGCTGAATTTTTACAGGGACTGTCCGCAAAGATAAAAATTCCCATTATTTTCAAGAGTAGCTTTGACAAGGCAAACAGGACATCTCTAAATTCTTTTCGAGGGCCTGGCTTGGACAGTGGTCTGGAAATGCTGAAAGAACTAAAGCATTCAACGGGACTGCCTGTAATATCTGATGTACACCAAGTAAATCAAGTAAAAAAGGCAGCCGAGGTTTTGGACATTATTCAAATACCCGCATTTTTATCCCGCCAGACGGATCTTATCCTAGAGGCAACAAGAACACATTTACCAGTAAATATCAAAAAAGGGCAATTCCTTTCGCCATGGGATATGAAACATGTCATATTTAAGGCTACATCAGAAGGAAATAAAAATATACTATTGACAGAAAGGGGTACGTCTTTTGGCTATAATAATCTTGTCGTAGATATGAGATCCATATCTATAATGAAAAGCTTTGGCTACCCCATTGTATTTGATGCTACGCATAGTGTACAATTACCAGGCGGTAATGGACAATCTTCTGGTGGGCAGAGGGAATTTGTTGAGCCGCTTGCAAGGGCTGCTATTGCAGCAGGCGCTGATGGAATTTTTTTGGAAATCCACCCTGAACCTGATTCAGCCCTTTCCGATGGCCCCAATTCTCTTCCGCTTGAGCAGGTTGAATCCCTAATTAAGGCCCTTATAGAAATACACCAAACAGTGTCAAAGGATTAAATAAAATGTTGCTTCCATGTGGTTTTACCACTATTGCATAAAGCTAACTATCGGTTAACCTATGAAAAAAATTCCTGTTGTATTATGGCCCATAGGCGGAATCTGTTTTCTTTTGGCCCTGTTTGCCTTTTTTTTTGTTAATAGGGTTAACGTAACGACATTACCGTCAAAAATACAAAAAGTTATCCCGAAAGAATCTCTAAAGATATCTGATATAGATTTTAGGCAGGATTACAATGATGGCCAGGAAAAATGGAACTTAAAGGCAAAAGAGGCTAGTTTCTCAAAAAAAACTAACGCCATTTCATTAAGACATGTTTTGCTTACTATACGCAATTCTGATAACAACCAGTTTACAGTTGAGGGAAGCGAGGGAAATTATTTCAAGGGTAGTGGTGAAATACAATTAAAAGGGGATGTGACCGGAAAATCTCTCAGTGGATACCAAATAAATACTGAACAATTACATTATAATCAAAAAAACGAGTCTGTGGAAACCAAGAACCACGTAAAAATATCAGGCCCATTCTTTAAAATATCAGGAGACGGTCTTTTTGCGGATATTAAGGAAGAAAAAATCACTATAATAGGCAACATTCATGCAACATTTTTGACTGGGGAATTCAATAAATGAAAACATTGACTTTAATTTTTTATATCCTTACCACAATAGACTTAATGTTGGTATCTCCCCCCATTGTTAATTCTTCCTCACAGGAAGAATTAAAACTAAAAAGTGTTTCTGGCAAAACCCCAATCATTATAAATTCAAACACACTCGAGATTGATCAAAAAAAAAGGACTGTTACCTTTGCAGGAGGTGTAAATGCAGTTCAAGATGATATAGCAATAAATTGTGACAAAATGATGGTGCACTACTACAGTGATGAGGCAAGAAATGAGTCCTCCATAGGCTCTAACCGCATTGAAAAGATTGAAGCATCTGGCAATGTCATCATCAATATACCAGATGGCAATAAGGCAACTGCCGGTAAGGTAGTATTTTATGAAAATGAAGGTAAGGCCATTCTTACTGAAAATCCGCGGATTCAGCAGGGACCGGATTTTGTAGAAGGGCACCGTATAACTATATTTTTAAATGAGGACCGAAGCATAATAGAAGGTAATGATTCAAAAAGGGTGCGTGCCACTATATTTCCTAAAAAAATGGGGGAAAATAGTGACAAGGATTAACAACAAAGGGTGTTTAGAGATAAAAGACCTGGTTAAGTTTTACGGGAAAAAGGAGGTTGTCAGGGGAGTTAATTTAATCATTCATAGTGGTGAAATTATAGGTCTCCTTGGGCCTAATGGTGCTGGTAAAACAACCACATTTTTCATGATAGTTGGCCTAATTAAGGCCAGGGATGGAAGCATATTTTTAGACGGAAAAAACATCACCGACGAGCCAATGTATATAAGGGCCCGTGAGGGCATAAGTTACCTCTCGCAGGAACCCTCTGTATTCAGAAAATTGACTGTTGAGCAAAACCTTTTAGCAATTATGGAGATCGTAAATACACCATTGCAGGAGAGAAAGGCATTTCTTCAATCACTCCTGAATGAATTGAACATAGGCCATCTAGCAAAGCAAAAGGCCTGTTTTCTATCTGGAGGGGAGAGAAGAAGGCTTGAAATTACAAGGGCACTCATAACGAGCCCGAAATTTATCTTACTTGATGAGCCTTTTGCGGGAATTGATCCCATGGCTATAGCCGATATTAAGGAAATTGTTGCTAGACTTAAAGAAAAGAATTTAGGTATAGTAATATCAGACCACAATGTTCGGGAGACATTGGATGTATGCGATCTTGCGTACATTATAAATGAAGGCGCAATTATAGAATCCGGGGAACCCGAAAAGATCACAGCAAGTGAGGTTGTAAAATCCGTTTATTTAGGGGATAATTTTAATCTGTAGCGTATATCATGGCTTTAGAACTCAGACAATCATTAAAACTAAATCAAAAATTAATAATGACCCCTCAGCTACAGCAGGCCATTAAGTTCTTACAGCTTACTAGATTAGAGCTTTGTCAAACTGTAAACCAGGAACTTGAACTAAACCCCTTGCTGGAAGAAATCCCAGTAGATGAAATAACAGAAAAACCATTAGAGGAGGAAGGAAACGAAAGGTCCTCCGATGAAAAGCCCCTCCCGGAGGTGACCGTAAAAGAGACCATTGGCGATGATTTCGATTGGGAATCATATATATCAGAATATAACACAGCCTGGGTAAGCACCCCTCGTGACAATTCAGATGACAGGAATGCCTTCGAGAACTTAGCCACACCAAAAACAAGCCTTTATTCGCATCTTGTCTGGCAATTACAGCTAAGCAATCTTAATGAAGACCAAAAAGAGACAGGAAGATATATAATTGGCAATATAGACGCTGATGGCTATCTCACGGAAGCTATTGAAAACATAGCTAATTATACCCATAAAACAAGGGACCATGTATTGACTGTTCTTGAAAAAATCCATGAGTTTGACCCTGTAGGTGTCGGTGCGTCGGACGCAAAAGAGTGCCTTTTGATACAGGCCCGTTTTCAAGGGCTAGATGGAAGCACGGTAGAAAGAATATTAACTGACCACATGAAGGAGCTTGAAAAAAGGAAGTACCGCGAGATCGCAAGAAGGCTTAATGTTTCATTAGAAGAGGTCTTAAATTCAGTTTCCATTATATCTTCTTTAGAGCCCAAGCCAGGTCGTTTTTATAACGATGATGAAACTATCTATATAATACCTGATGTATACGTCTACAAAGTAGGAGAAGAATTCGTTATTGTTTTAAATGAAGATGGCCTGCCGAAGCTCAGGATTAGTAATTTTTATAAAGATACCCTGTCTAAAAAGGACGATTTAAATAAAGACACAAGGGAATATATTCGTGATAAATTAAAATCTGCCTCCTGGTTAATAAAAAGCATCCATCAGAGACAAAAAACAATATATAAGGTTTCGGAAAGCATTGTTAAATTTCAAGGTGGTTTTTTTAGATTTGGCCCAAAACAGCTAAAACCAATGGTGTTAAGAGACATAGCCGAGGATATAAATATGCACGAATCTACTGTGAGCAGGGTTATGAATAACAAATATATGCATACTCCTTTTGGCGTTTTTGTACTAAAATATTTTTTAAACAGCACCGTTCAATCTATTGATGGGATGGATGAAATTGGCTCTTTGAGCGTTAAGGAAAAAATTAAGGATATAGTAAAAAATGAAAATAAGCACAAGCCTTTTAGTGATAATGACATAGTTAATATTCTAAAGACGGCAAATATAAATTTAGCAAGAAGAACAGTTGCCAAATACAGGGAAGCCCTGAAAATCCTTCCATCAAATCGTCGAAAAGATACGTACAGCTAAAACATACTTACACAGATAAGACCAAAAAAATCCCTAAGGCTTACGCAGCACAAAGCCTTTTGTATTTAAAGCTTCTTAAGGGATAAGGAATTTACATGTACAGTGCATTTTTTATGACAAAATGTTATTGAATTAAAATAAAATAAGCTTATAGTATCTTTTAAGGGATAGGTTTATTGATATAGGATGAAGCCTTTAAATAATGTTTTGAAAAACCATCTCTGTTTTTTTATATTTTCATAAGATTTAAGGCAGGAGATAAATGCCTTTAGCCTAAAAACTTTATTGTCAAATTGATAAACTCAAGGAGATTCAAAACAGCTCAAAAAAATCTTACATGTTCCATTAGAAAAAAGATAAACATTGGTTACATGGTATTTTTCAAAAAAAGTTTTGTGCCCTGAGCCTGGCATGGAATTGTGACATACCTAAAAGGCCATTTAATTGACTTTCAAAAATATGAAAAATTTCACACCTACAATTATTAACCTGATTTTAGTGCATAGTATTTTGGGGTTAAACTTAAAACATATAGAATCAAAACAATAGCACGGATTTAATCACTTTTTGTATATGTTTGACTTTAACATATTTTTCTGTTAATTATCCAAATTCTTTGGAGGTGATATAATGGATATAAATGTTACTTTTAGACATATGGAGCCAACGGAAGAACTTAAAACATATGTAGAGGAAAAGGTTTACAAGGTAAAAAAATATTTCGATTCTCCCGTTGATGCAAACATTGTTCTTAAGGTAGAAAAATTCAGGCATATTGCTGATATGACATTATCTATAGATGGAAACAAGGTTAAGGCAACAAATGAAAGTGAAGATATGTATTCCTCAATCGACCTGACCATGGACAAGATAGAGGAACAATTAAGGAGACTTATATCGCGAAAACGACAATACAGGCCGGATAACATTAAGGGAGAGAATAACCTAGATGTTGATATAGAGGTTCAAGAAAAGCTTACTGAATCCGAAACAGGCACGATTCACATAGAAAAAGCGGACACAAAACCTATGGATATAAATGAGGCAGTAATGCAATTAGAGTTAAGCAAGAGGAATTTTCTCGTTTTCACGAATTTTAAATCAAAAAAAATAAATGTTATTTATAAACGAAAAGATGGCAATTTAGGGCTTATAGAGACGTAAGAAATAAAAAAATCAATTGCGGAAATTTGCATTAACTATAGTAAGGTTATTAAACATTATCGAGTATAATAACCTGATACAAGCTTGATTATATATCCTTGATCTTGTAAGTGTATGGAAAGATAATTATTTGGCCTTATAATACAAACCCTTAAAAGAGATTTTATAATAAACACTAAGCTCAGTTTAGGTATAGTATATAATAACTCGAAGAGCGAAAGAATGAGACTTTCAGAAATATTCAGCCCCGACTTTATCATTGATGACCTTAAAGCCACTGATAAAAAGGCGGTGCTAGAAGAACTCACGCAGATTATTACTGAGCGAGAGACTCACCTGGATAAGGCAAAATTACTTCATGTATTATCCGAACGCGAAAAACTAGGAAGTACAGGCATAGGCGATGGAGTAGCATTACCTCATGGGAAACTGAAGGGATTGGGCACTATGTTAATCTCTTTTGGTAGGAGTAGCAATGGTTTGGATTTTGATTCAATTGACAATAAACCAGCATATCTCTTCTTTCTCTTGCTTGCCCCTGAGGATGCGGCAGGTATTCATTTAAAATCCCTGGCAAAAATTTCCAAAATGTTAAAAAACGGAAATTTCAGACGACGTTTAATAGAGGCAAAATCAAAGGAAGAAATTTATAATATTATTATTGACAATGATGAGGAATTTTAAGGTATGCCATGATTGGTCTTTTATTAATTACACACGGCAAGCTTGCAAGGGACTTTATAGAAGCGGCTGAAGCAATTGCAGGAGTTGTTGAGGCAGTAGAATACATATCTATCGACGATGTAAAAGATTCAGAAAAACTACGAAAGGTCATTGAAAAAAAAATTTCATCTTTGGATCAAGGTGAAGGTGTTCTAGTTCTGACAGATATGTTTGGGGGAACGCCATCAAATGTAGCACTTTCCTTTCTCGATAAAAATACCATAGAAATTGTTACTGGCATAAACCTACCCATGGTAATAGCAATTTCTCATAATCGTAACAAACAAGATTTGCATAAAGTAGCTGATATAGCTAAAAATGCTGGACTTCGGAGCATATCTTTAGCCAGCGAATTACTCACACCTAGCGGAAAGTAATATCTGATCAGATCTATACATGTCAGGTATGGGATAAAACAATCACACGCCGATTTGTTATAAAAAGGAAAAAAGGAGGCTAAAATGACAGTCAAGGTAGCAGTAAATGGTTTTGGGCGTATAGGCAGGATGGCCTTTCGTGCAGCCTATGATAGGGACGATATCGAAATTATTGCATTAAATGATCTTACAGATCCTCATACGCTTGCACATTTACTTAAATATGATTCAGTCCACGGTATACTCAAGCAAGAAGTAGGCTCAGATAAAGATAATATTATAGTTGACGGAAAAATAATCAGGGTCATATCCGAAAAAGACCCTAATAAATTACCCTGGAAAGATTTGGGGATAGATCTAGTTCTTGAGTGCACCGGTTTATTTACTGAAAAAACACAGGCAAGCAAGCACATAAATGCCGGTGCAAAAAAGGTAATTATTTCAGCCCCTGCAACCAACCCTGATATAACGGTAGTGTTAGGCGTAAACCATAATAAATACGAAGCAGCCAAGCATACTATTATTTCTAATGCATCATGCACAACAAATAGTCTTGCCCCTGTCTGCAAAGTTTTATTGGAAAATTTTGGAATTGAAAAGGGTTTTATGACAACAGTCCATTCCTATACATCAGATCAAAGAATTTTAGATTTCCCGCATAAAGATCTCAGAAGAGCAAGGGCAGCGGCACTTTCTATGGTACCTACCACTACAGGAGCTGCAAAGGCAATTTCTCTTGTTATTCCTGAACTAGAGGGCAAGATGCATGGAATGGCCTTAAGAGTTCCCACACCTAATGTTTCCGCAACTGACCTTGTAGTACAGGTCAGCAAACAGACATCCGCAGAGGAGGTCAATAAGGCATTCAAGGAGGCATCTGAGAGAAGCTTAAAGGGGATACTCGGCTATACTGATAAACCTCTTGTCTCTTGCGATTTTAATGGCATTACCGAATCAACTGTGGTGGACTCGCTATCAACAATGTCTATTGGTGGTGATTTGGTTAAGGTTTTAGCATGGTATGACAATGAATTTGGATATGCCAACAGGCTTGTAGACCTTGCTGTATATATAGGAAAAACTTTAAGGTAACGGCATAATGAAAAATCGAAAATATCTGATGGCAGCCAATTGGAAGATGAATCTATCCCTTGATGATGCTAGGGCACTTATTATAGCTATAAAGAGAGCTGAAACAGATTTTAATACGGTGGATGTTCTTATTGCACCACCTTTTACAGCGCTGGCACTTGCTTACGAATTATTGGCGGAAACAGATATTTTTATTGCAGGTCAGAACATGCATTGGGAAACAGGCGGGGCTTTTACTGGAGAAATTTCCCCATTAATGCTGAAGGAGGCAGGCTGCACGCATGTAATCCTGGGCCATTCAGAGAGACGATCCCTCTTTTATGAATCCAGTGCGGCTGTAAACAAAAAGGCTATTGCGGCAATCAATGCCAAACTTACACCTATAGTATGCATTGGTGAAAGTTTAAGCGAGAGAGAGGATGGAAAAACATTCGATATTATCAAATCCCAGTTAAATGAATCCCTGGAAGACTTTCGTGCTCACGAGAGAATACATGAGGAATTAATCCTGGCCTACGAGCCAGTATGGGCCATAGGCACAGGAAAAACAGCAACCCCTGCGCAGGCACAGGAGGTGCATAGTTTCATACGAAACTGGGTAACTGAAAATATCGGCAGTGATATGGCTCAGGATATTCGAATACTTTACGGTGGAAGCGTTAAGCCGGATAATATAAAAGAGCTTATGGAACAGCCTGATATAGATGGTGCATTAATAGGAGGCGCAAGCCTGAAAGCAGATTCGTTCATTTCTATTATCCATTTTTATGAAAATTGACAGACTAGTCTATTCTTTGCAGGCTTTTATTACGTAATCTTCCTTGATCTGAGAATATAATAACCATGCAACACGATTTATTACTAAGCTGTATATTTCTTTAATAAAGACGAACTCCTGCTTACTACTTTTATATAGGTCATTGCCCGCCTCACATGTAGCTAAAGGCCAACCTCTGCAGTGTATCGTATTTTTACTTCCTCTTCCTTAGAAATTTGAACGTCAAACCTTATTGTAAAGGCATCAATTTTTCTAAAGGTATGAGTGCTGCTTACCACACTCCAATTCCCAGATAAAGGTTCAACAACACCTACCTTAACATCCTTTTCTTTATGATTTCTTAATGTAATCTCCCAAGCTGATTCATAGAGCCTTGTTGTAGTTTGTTTATAGTCTGTTTGTGTTCTTTCCGCAAAAATATCAAATGCCTCTCCTGCATGAATTTGTATCTCTTCTTCCTGTGGTATGTGCTGTATTCTGTCCTCTCCTATAAATAGTAATCCCTCATGATTACTTGCCTTGTATATACGTATGACACCCGCAGGAAAAGGCATGCCCAGGTTATTCTCTTTAGAATTTTTTAATTTAATATAAACATTCACAGGCTGCCTTATGTTTTGACCTATGAGTCTTTTTGTAAAATATCCCTTGTTTCCATAAACGACAAACTCTTTATCAACTTTTAAGCCCCTTGTTTGAAACAGATTTATCTGTTTTGCCTGTCTATCTTTTATTGTAGTTTTTTTCTGCAAATCGTACACATGGTATTCGAAAAAGGCCTGCTCCCTGAATTGATCACCGGCTGATGCCTTTATATCCCTTTTGGCATATAGCCTTTCTCCAAAAGTGTTTTCTGCCTGATGGATTTCCCCTGCAACTAATCTTAATGCAGCGTCATTGAAATCCGCACCGCTTTTATTGTTTACTGTGACCTTACCTGATATATCTGCCGATACCTCATCCTCACCTAAAATAAGAATATAATCTGAATTCCAGCTTATATTTTTTGTAAGATAGCATACACGTAAGTCATATGGGCTCTTGCTGCCGCAGCTTTTATAGACCCATTTCAGAGTAGGCCTTTCAGTAAGACCCTCCGGTAACCCAGGCAGAACCTTGTAACCAGGATGACCAATATAGATTTCACTTCCAATTTTATAAATTTGCCCTCCCTTATTGCTTAACAAAATCGCCTCTGTGACTTCCTTCCTATCCTTATATTTATTCCAATCAACAATTTTTATCTTCTCCCCCACATACTTATCAAGCATGGAATCTTGATTCAGAAGATCATACTCGTAGTTTTGTTCAACAATAGTAAATTCTCTTTCATTATCTATTGATCGTACAAGAACTGATTCGGGAATAATATCAGCCGGAACACCTATAAAGCTTAATTCACCATCACAGGAAGGGGTTTCGATCCTTCGTATTTCATTAACAAGGGCAAGATTATTGTTATATATTGCAACAGAAATTGATACTTGATCATTTATATTGCTCTCACTCAGAGATAATCCCTTTGACTGAAGTGGAAAAATTAAAAATAGAACTATAAAAAAAAGGCCATACTTTATTCTCATAAACCTTTCTCCCATGTTAAAAAACATAAAAGACAATGCATATAATTGCTTAGTGATAACTAAAAAACTATTTCTACTGCGCTCCGCCTACATGAACAGAGTATATAGGCATTGATTCATCAAAACCCCTTAATAGAAGATTCAACTCCCGGTTAATCAAAAGCTCGGGCCTTAAGGAAGTTTTTACAGTCTCAGTAATAAGTATTTGGCCTGAGGACGCCTCTGAGGCCAAACGCTGAGCAATGTTTACAGCGGTCCCGATTACTGTATAATCCAGTCTTTTCTCTGAGCCTACATTACCAAGGAATACCTCTCCATAGCTTATTCCCACACCCAATCCTGCCTGCTCAAAATATTTGTTCCCTGCTGCCCATTCTTGTTGAATATCATGAAATCCCTTTTGTATCTCTATTGACGCCATTACAGCTGCATTTACCGGATCATCATGAGACAGCGGTGCACCAAAAATAGCAAGGGCTGCATCTCCCAGGTACTTATCCAGTGTTCCTTTAAAGCTGAACGTTATGTCAGCGAAGAGCCCAAAAAAACTATTGAGAAATCCTCGCAAGGCCTCGAGCGGCACATGACTGACTAAAGAGGTAAATTTTCTCATATCGGCGAAAACAACTGCGATATTTTTAACCCCCCCTAAGTCTAGCAAGTTTTCTTCTCTGCTAATGAGAAGTTCTGCTACTTCAGGGGCTACATATTGCTCAAAAATAGCCCTCGTTTTTATCTTTTCGGTCCTTTCATCCATGGCCTTTACGTTTTCTATTGCCATAACTGCCTGCCCACAAATGACAGAAAGCATTTCTATATCCACATCACTGAAAGGGCATCCCTCTCCGACCTTGCTTACATTAAGTACTCCTAGGGTTTTATTCCTTGCCTTAAATGGAAATGATATGGCGGCCACAATGGATTTATGCCTTAAAAAGGATGCAAATTCAGGGTTGTCTTTCGGCCCACCATTAAGTATTACGGGCTCGCCTTTTTCAAAAACCCATCCGGCTATTTTTTCCCCAAACTTTTTCTGAATTTTAGGAACAATTTCACCATCAATACCGATTGAAGATACAACACGAAGATACCCGCCTCCTTTTTCATCATAAAGCATTGCGGAAATCCGTGCAGCTCCTGTTTGCTTAGCCACTGCATCAACAAGCCCATCAAGCACCTCTTTTATGGTATGAGATTGTATAAATTTTTCCCCAAGCTTGTATAATGGTATGAGGGTCTTCAGTAAAGCATTTTCTCCTAAAAGTGAGGCTGCGTTAAGGGTATTTTCTATAACCCTGTTTAATTCGTAAGCATCAAATGGCCATTTAAGGAAGCCGTTAAAGCACTGTTTCATTTCCATCATTACATTGCTATCACTGTAATGGGATAAAATCAGCACTCCAAGAATCTCAGGGTTTCTCTCCTTTAAGGAAAGAAAAAAACTATTTCTTTTTTCTTCTGGGAGCATCGTTCCAATAATAGCTAAATCAGGCTTTTCGGAATGAGCAATTTCTATCGCTTCTTCTTTACTAAGTGCATATTTAACAATATACCCTTCAATGCTGAATGCGCCTTTGCATAAATCAATTATCTCTTTATCGTTTTCTAACACAAGGATTTTATTGAATAACATACAAGCGCTCTCCTTTAGATGTGGGATAAGTGACTAACTTTTGGCAGACATTTTGTATTAATAGACTTATTCCAAGGCACGCATACTTTTTTTAAAAAATTACATGTAATCGCAGTCACAAACTTTTTTTTGCCCTCCGCCGCCCCTTTGGCTTAAGTATCAAAACTTACTGCGCTGCAGTGATAAAAACTACTGTCTCAAAACCGGTTTCGCTTCTCGCAGCAAAGAGGAGATTTCGTTTCCGGAGTCGCAACGAAGCGGTTATCCCGAAGACGGGAGGCGGAATGATTCGTAAGAAAAACATCTAAAATCGCACCGCACGAATCTAGCTTCTCGATCTCTAAGCCCCCTTATTCTCTCAGGCAAATAAAAAAGCGATTGTTGAGTGTTCAATATGCTAAAAGCAAATAACAATATCAAGATTAAATTGTTATAGGGGCTATTTACTTATTCATGTAGTATATGATAACCATCAGATTGTGTCAATTGTAAGGTGGCTAACCGCTTTTCTTATTCTCAGGTATATTGCAAATTATCAAAATTATCAAATTATCATTCTTGACAAACTCGTAAAAAGTTTTTTGCGAGAGATTTTGGCCGCTTTTGGAAATAGATTCATGAAATACTGAGCGTTAATCCCGCGTTTTTGGAATGTAGCAAAGTATTTCATGAATCCCAAAAAGGGCATCATGAGTGAGTAAAAGGACTTTTTACGAAACCATCATTTTTGATTGTAACATATGCAGAGTTACTATCTAAAAAAATAACGTGTCCCTTGAAATAACTGCATACCCTGATTAAACTATTTGACACATGCAAAATTAAAACATAATCCATGCCTCATAAGATGGTTATAAAAAAAATTACTATTTTTTAATGATGAGAAATAAAGCACCCATATGGATCATAGGCCCTCCTAGATCAAGGACGAGATGGGCCCTCAGTCTGTTCAAAGATTTACCAGGATATATAGTACTGAACCATCCCTCTTTTGGAATTTACAGCCCATTTTGGTGGAGATATAATAAAATACCGCCGCTTGATGCAGTCAAAGAAATTGATTTAATAATTAATTTGGGAAAAACCCCGGTGATACTGCGACATCAGTTTGCCTTCTCCATGGACTGGATTCGAAATCAATGGCCAGGCTCGAAATTTCTAATAGTTGGTCGAGATATTATGGAATGGTTAACAAGTGTATATAATTTTAAAAATGGCCTATATTTCCTCTATAAAAATAATGATGGCGAGGAACAAGACCTACCGCCTGCATATGTAGGAAGGGATCTTGCGCAGGATTGGTGGAAAAATGCTGAATGGTGGCAAAGAGCCGCCGCACATTATTGGGCATATATGGGAGTTGCCCTTGAAAGCTATAGAAAGGATGATTGCGCCCTCATATATACCTCAAACACATCTACTTTAGAGGATGTTAAAAGCCAGCTTTCAGTAGGTTGGACAAAAAAACTGTCACCAAACATTTATACTTTTAAACCATCAAGCCTCTCTTATAAAGCAGAATTTGATAGGACTGATGTAGAGGGGGTGTTTAAATTTTTAAATTCAGGTCAGCAATCGCAATGGATAGTAAATGTTAAATCTTTTAAAGAATAAAAATATCTAACGTAGCACAATTATAAAAAGAAAACTAAAATGCAAATCCATTAACTTTTTACTATCCTCCTAAGACAGTAAAACGTAAAAACAAAATGAATACCCTTGCTGTCCATTTTCTCAAGGCGAGGAAAAAATTGACTTTTTCAATTATAGGTTCGTTACGCTTAAGCTCTTTTGTCTACCTGGATTTTATTTTGCTGCCGAACCGCTATAATCACATTGAAATTACATGTAAACACATTTGCTCATTTACTAAGATTTTCTTAAAAAAAAATGCAGTGGTATCAGATGCATTCTGGAGGTATTGATATGATTGAGAACGTAATTATTATGGGTGCAGCAGGAAGGGACTTTCATAATTTTAATGTCTATTTCAAACAAAACCCCCGTTATCATGTTATAGGATTCACGGCCGCCCAAATTCCAACAATAGAGGGGCGAATTTATCCGCCCGAATTATCCGGCGATCTCTACCCTGAAGGTATATCTATTTATCCTGAGGCAGAGTTATCAAAGCTTATACGCACATACAACATAGATTTAGTAGCCTTTTCATACAGCGATGTAACCCACACTGATGTCATGCACAAGGCATCCATAGCTATGGCGGGAGGTGCAGACTTTATACTTATAGGTGCACCATATACCATGCTTAAATCCAATAAGCCCGTTGTTGCAGTTTGTGCTGTAAGAACTGGCTGTGGAAAATCTCAGACAACAAAAAAAGTATGCACTATACTCAAGGGTTTTAAAAAAAAGGTTGTTGCTGTAAGACATCCTATGCCTTATGGTGATTTAAAAAAACAGGAGGTCCAGCGTTTTTCTTCTTATAAGGATTTCGAATTAAATCAATGTACAATTGAGGAGCGTGAAGAATACGAGCCCTTGATAGACGAGGGAATTGTAGTTTATGCCGGCATTGATTACAGTAAAATTCTTAAGGAGGCAGAAAAAGAGGCTGATGTTATTGTATGGGATGGGGGTAATAACGACACCCCTTTTTACAGGCCAGACATTCATATCGTCCTTTTTGACCCACACCGAGCAGGTCACGAACTGCTTTACTATCCTGGTGAAACCAATATGTTAATGGCAGATATTGCTATTATAAACAAGGTAGACAGTGCATCTTCCAGACAGATAAAAAAGGTGAAAAGCAATATTGAACAATATTCCCCCAATGCCAAGATTGTAAAGGCGGAATCTCCTGTCTTGGTAAATAACCCTGACCGAATAAACGGAAAGCGCGTTTTAGTAGTAGAAGATGGGCCCACCCTAACACACGGAGGAATGCCATACGGAGCCGGAGTCATTGCTGCAAAGACATACGGTGCAGCTGAGATTGTTGACCCAAGGCCGTATGCTTCAGGAACAATAAAAGAAACCTTTGAGCTTTATCCCGATATTGGACACTTACTGCCGGCCATGGGCTATAGCGAGGAACAAATCCATGATCTGGAAAAAACTATTAATAGTGTTGATTGCGACCTGGTGCTATTTGCCACACCCATACATCTTACACAAATCCTCTCCATTAATAAGCAAACTATTCGTGTTCGCTACGAATACAAGGATCACGGATCTCCTTTTTTGGAGGAAATTTTATTTGATACATTCAAGGCCAAATCTTTACTGTAATATATAGAGGAGCCGCTATTGGAACCAACGTTATGAAAAAGCTACCTAAGAAGGAAATTATATTAATTGCGCTTGGGGGCAATGCCTTAATCAAAAAGGGTGAAAAAGGTAAAGCAGAGGAACAATTCAGGAATCTAAAAATACCCATAAGTCAAATAGCACGGCTATCTAAAGACTACAAAATAATTATAACCCATGGAAATGGTCCTCAAGTAGGAAATCTTCTATTGCAACAGGAATGTTGCAACTCGGTTCCAAAGCTCCCCTTAGAAATACTCGTAGCCCAAACACAAGGCCAGATAGGTTATATGATCGAATCCACCTTGGATAGTGAACTTATGGCCCTGGGTGCAGATGCGCAAAAACCGCTTGTAAGCCTTATTAGCTATGTTGTTGTAGACGAAAAAGACCCGGCCTTCTTAAAGCCTTCCAAACCCATAGGGCCTGTTTATCGTAAAGAAACAATTTCGAAATTACCATATCCCACAGTAAAAACAGAAAAGGGATACCGTAGAGTGGTAGCCTCCCCAAGGCCCATAACAATCGTGGAAAAAAAGGAAATAATAAGCCTTGTCGAAAATGGTTTTATTGTAATCTGTTGTGGAGGCGGAGGAATACCTGTCATACGTTATGGAAGAACCTTCTCTGGCGTTGATGCTGTAATTGATAAAGACCTGTCAAGCGCAAAGCTTGCCGAAGAGGTTGGCGCAGATATTTTTATTATTGCTACAGATGTTGAAGGCGTGGCATTGAAATATGGGAAGCCGGAGCAAAAATTTTTACGAACTATTAGTACCCAAGAAGCCATGGAATATTTATCAGATGGATACTTCCCTCCCGGTTCAATGGGACCGAAAATAGAAGCAGCAATCGCCTTTCTTGAGAAAGGGGGCAAACGCGCGTTTATCACCTCCATTAGATCAATTGAGGCAGCTGTAAAGGGATTGGCGGGAACTGAAATAATATCAAGCAATTCGATTTAACAGTTGTCCGGGAAATACCTTGCAATAAAAGTTTACGTTTAACCCTGCTTTTTTATTGTTTTATAATAGTTGATTTGCAAGGAATAAAGCTTTACTAATAATGCTATTTACTCACCTATAGTTTATTCAATTCTATCAGGTATCAAGGGGATTATGGAAAGAAATACTACAAGGTGTATAGAGTGCGGTAGAATTGTCACATCAGATAAAAGTTGTATTGTTGATTGCAATGTTATCTGCTTTTCCTGTATGTATGGAAATGAAAAGCCATGCGAGATTTATCCAATAGGAACAATACATAATAAGTTAGGGATAAGCAAAAGGGATTTTGGGGTAGTTGGGCCAAAAGGCATATCCTGCATTGACCTTCTTCCATCACAAAAAAAATTCATGTATAGATTGGATGAGGAAGAACAATTAACAATCATATATTATCTGCATAACGTAAAATCGGTGAAATCTGTATTTAAGAGGGGGCTTGACGGCAAAGAGGTTGGAGTTTTTGCATCCAGAACAGCCAATAGGCTTTCCAGGATAGGCATACAAGACGTAACTCTCGTGAGTATAGAAGATGCAAGACTTATTGTAAGAGGATTGGATGCAATAGACGGTACACCCGTGCTTGATATAAAAATCAAGTGGAATGCTTCTTGATAATGAATGATATCTCAATCAAAAAATAGAGTAGTAACATGTCTAATAAACAGTGCAAATGGTACCCAGTTTGTCCCATGAAAAGCTATTATGAAAAGGGCAAATTGGAAAAGAAATGGATAGACCAATATTGCAAAGGCAGTTGGGAAAATTGCATACGGTATAAAATGGAAGAGAATTGGGAGCCTCATCCAGACTGGATGCTTCCAGACGGAACAAGAGATGAAACACTACGCTATTAATAATCACAATTTAAAAACTACTAATGAATAGAATAGATAATTGATGAGCATTATGATAAAAAACCCTTATCCTTTTAGAATGCAACTTCTAAAGACCCATATGTTAATACCCTATTTTTAGGAGAACAAATATACAATTTTTTATCTAAGGAGTTAAAATTGAAAAAAATCCTTATTATGGTTGCTATGGCTATGCTGAGCAGCACTCAAATTTCAGAAGTTGAAGCAGCAAACCCGGTTGTCATCCTTAAAACCAATTACGGCGACATTGCCTTGGAACTCTACATAGAAAAGGCACCAAAAACAGTAGAAAATTTTCTTAACTATGTAAAGGATGGCTTTTATGATGAAACCATCTTTCATCGTGTTATAAAAGGGTTCATGATACAGGGTGGGGGGTTAACCCATGCTTTAGAAAGAAAAAAAACCAAATCCCCTGTGCCCAATGAGGCAGATAATGGGCTCAAAAACCTGCGTGGAACTATAGCCATGGCCAGAACAATGGATCCACATTCCGCTACTTCCCAATTTTTTATTAACACAGTAGATAACCCTTTTCTAGACTATAAAAACAAAACTATCAAAGGCTGGGGATATTGTGTGTTTGGGAAGGTAGCAGAGGGTATGAACGTTGTAGAGGAGATAGAACATGTCCCCACTGCAGAAAAGGGAAGCCTTCAAAATGTTCCAACTACAACTATTATAATTAAGCAGGCTAAAATCAAAATATTTGAGGAGAATCCTAAAAATAAAAAATAATACTCAACATGTAAGGCCTGCTAACTTTCGATTTACACCATGTCCACATTAATACCCGACTTAAAGGATATGATTGATAACAGAATTATATCTCTTATGGCTTTATTCAGGACTCCTTTTCATCAATTGTCAGGCTCAAAAAATTTTTAAAACCTACATATCTTGACAAGTAATATTTTTTGAATTAGCTTTTAAACAATTTTATACCAAAGTAAACGCCATTAAAAGGAAAGAGCAATATCCAATCTTTAGCCCTTTTCCACATATCTATCACCAAAATAAACACGGAAGGTAGTTGCAACCATATAATTTTAGCCTTAACGATGTAATACAGATACAGGAGGAAGAGATGGGATTAAACGTTTTATTCAGGAAGGTATTTTTTATCATTTCACTTCTATTAACAGTCTTTATATGCATGTCCGCTTCTTCCCAAGGCATTGCAAAAGAGGAGGAAAAAGAGGACCAAAGACCGGAAAGGGAAATTTCGATTGCATTTGAATACCCGGAGATCATTATCAGTAAGGGCGATGATATCAGTGTAGACATCCATGTGAAAAACAAGGGTAAAAAGGATGAAAACATTTATTTTACTATACCTTCTATCCCCTCTGGATGGAAGGCTAAAATTAAAACATATAGCTTTTCAATCATGGCCTTACATATATCAGGTGGGGATGATAAAAATATCCAATTTTCTGCTGAACCCGAAAAAGATGCAAAGCCAGGCTCCTATGAGTTTAAGGTAGATGCAAAAACAGATGATGGAAAACTTTCTTCATCTCATACGCTTAATATTACAATGCTCGAAAAAAAGAAAGAGAAGGGCGAAATTGAACTAACTACATCCTACCCTGTGTTAAGAGGCTCAAATGATGCAAAATTTGAGTTTTCTCTTGATGTTAAAAACAAGACCGATAAGGAGGACACCTTTAATCTCATTGCCGATGCCCCTAAAAATTGGCGGGTAAATTTTAAACCGTCATATGAGGATAAATACATATCAAGTTTAAGGCTTAAGGATAACGAGAGTAAAAGTATTAATGTAGTGGTAACGCCCGACCGTTTCTCCAATGCAGGAGAGTTTATTATACCTGTTGCAGTAAGCGCTGGGGAATCTAAGGCAGAAGCAAATCTTAAAGTAATAATTACCGGCACCTATAAAATTGATGCAGGAACCCCTACAGGACTCTTATCCCTGGAAACACAACAAGGAAAAACAGGTAATATATCTATATACGTAAAAAATAATGGCTCAGCTATGATAAACGGTGTGGAATTCTTATCAATAAAACCAGAAAATTGGAAAGTAGAGTTTGATCCCGAGAAAATAGACAAGTTAGAAACTGGTGAAATCAAACAGGTTGAGGTCAAAATCACCCCATCACAGGATGCCCTCGTCGGTGATTATGCTGTAGGTTTGAATGTTAAGAGTGAAAGAGCCTCCGATGACCTTGAAATGAGGGTTACAGTCAATGCATCTGCAGCTTGGGCATGGATAGGAATAGGTATCATTATACTCGTTATCATTGGCCTGTTCGGGTTATTTATTTCCCTTGGCAGGAGGTAAATGCAATATGGATCAAAAAAAACCCGTTATCGAAACCCACGAGCTAACGAAGAGTTACCTTAACCATAATGTCGTTGATAATGTATCCTTCGATGTTAAAGAAGGAGAAATATTTGGCTTTCTTGGGCCAAATGGTTCGGGCAAAACTACCACCCTGCTTATGCTCATTGGACTAACTGAACCTACAAAGGGATGGGCAAGGGTAGCTGATTATGATCCAACAAGAGAGGCCACAAAGGTAAAAAGAACCGTAGGATATGTACCAGAAAACATTGGCTTCTATAGCGATATGAATGCAAAAGAAAACCTTCAGTTTTTAGCAAGGCTGAACAACATCCCTGATTCGGTTAGCTCAAAAAAAATTGAGGAGGCCTTGGAAAAAGTAGGGTTAAAAGACGACACTAATAAATTAACCGGGGCTTATTCCAGGGGCATGAGACAACGTTTAGCAATTGCCGAAATCCTTATTAAAGAACCAAAAATTGTTTTTTTAGATGAGCCTACACTTGGCCTTGATCCAGATGGTACCAGTCGAATCATCCAGTATATTGAATCTTTGAGCAGGGAAAAAAATATAACCGTCCTCTTGTCATCACATGACCTTAAACAGGTGGAAAAAATATCTGATCGAATAGGAATTATGATTAATGGAAAAATGATCGCCTTGGGAACAATTGAACAGCTTGCAGAGGAAAAACTGGGTATTGGAGATAGGGAAATTTCATTAGATGATGTATATATGAAATACTTTCAGGAGGTTTAGCATGACAGGTGTTGGAACTATTGTAAGGAAAGAACTTGAAGACCATTTTAGTAGTTACAGGTTTATCATCTTATTTGCCCTGATTGCCATGGTCAGTTTAATTACAACCTATATGGTAGGCATTAGTCTAAGGGATGAACTTGGGGGAATTGCGAAACCAAAATTCATATTTTTAATGCTTTTTACCTCTACGGGCCCTCTTTTTTCTTTAGTTCAATTTGTTTCCTTCTTCGGACCTCTTATAGGCCTAGTTCTAGGGTTTGACTCTATTAACAGAGAAAGAAGTAATGGAACGCTTAGTAAATTAGCATCTCAGCCTATTTACAGAGATGCCATAGTTAATGGCAAATTTTTAGCAGGCGTGGTTACAATTATCATCATGATGAGTTCAATCCTTCTCGTAGTTTCAGGGCTTGGGTTAGCGCTCATTGGTGTTGTACCTGGCATAGAGGAGGTTTGGAGGATATTTATATATCTAATAATTAGTGTATTTTATATATCCTTCTGGTTAGGCATAAGTATTCTTTTTTCTATTGTTTTTAGAAGCATTGCCACATCAGCACTAGCTACTTTGGCCCTTTGGATATTTTTCTCATTCTTCATTTCTATGGGTGCAAGTGTATTGGCAAATACCTTTGTGCCAATCAATCAAACCTCTCGGGAGAACTCTGAAGCCGTAATGAAACATGCAAAAATCCAAAGGGCGGTTTCTCTAACCTCTCCCATGCAATTATATAATGATTCTACCTCGATAATCATTGATCCCACGAGAAAGACAACGAGATCATTGATACTTATGGGGCCTATTGAACAATTTTCCTTAGAGCGATTCAGCAGACCTTTAAATCTGTTGCAGAGCATAACTGTTGTTATTCCTCACATTATTACCCTTATAGCCATTACTTTTATCTGCTTTGCCATTTCCTATATTGTATTTATGAGACAGGAGATTAGGTCAATATAATACAAAATGCTTTTATGATAACAGATATCAAGGTATTCTAAAAAAAGTCGTAATTCTTAAAATTGAATGCAATTCTATTATTCACTAAGGCTTTAAGGCTTTATCAATCAGTGAAAATTTTTCCCACTCTTGCCTCTCGCACTTATTGCCCTTTAAAATGATCTACCAAAAATTAGCTCAATGGTATAATATTACTTCAAAAAAATAACACAAGAACACTTTGTTAGAAATTACCTCATAGGTGCATTAAAAATTATTGCACTTAATCAAATAATATTCTAAAAAAATCTTAGACTGTATCCGCCGTTAAGCAAAGATTAGGTTTCAACCTTAAATAATAACTGCCTTACAATACATAAAATGATCGTATAGTGGAAAAAATGCTTCA
>CAYMVB010000153.1:0-13592 GCA_964393665.1 uncultured Desulfobacteraceae bacterium
TTATTCTTTAATTTTATTTCCAATCTTGCAGGCATATTTTATCCTCAGCTACCTTTTATTTTCAGAAATTGTATGAAACATATAATCTATGTGTTTTACCGGAGAAGTCAATGAGAATTTCATTTCTCCATACTACCCATTTTTATTTTATTCACCATAACCCTTTAAGCCCTTAAAGAATAAAAGCAAGAAAGATAAAAAAGGGTTGACAAAGGCCAAAAAAACAAATATGAAAATTACTATGGAGAAAAAAATGATGACAGTCACACGCATATTTACGGGCTTTTATTTTAGCAGATGTGGAGGTGTGCCCTAGCGCGTGACTGCAGAAAGATTTGAGAAAAAAAGCGGGGCACGCGCCCCGCTTTTTTTATTGCATGATTGGCAATAACGGTTTTTAGAAAAGGGGAATGTGCAATGACAGGCGATGTTGCCCGAAAAATTGCGTTATTAGAAAAGAGGGCTGATACGCAGCAGCTTAGTATTAATGAAAGGTTGGCGCTTATAAATCTTATATATGAGGGTATGAAATCAGGGTATCCTGAATCTCCCACTTTACCTGATCTGTTCAATAATTTATGGGACCTTGTCAATGAAACCATATCAGGCAGCAATATAAATCGCATTAAACCTGAAGAAACTCAAAATGGTTTCAGGGTTTTTGAAATAAACGCCGAGTCAGGGGAAAACTTGGGGCAACTTCATATGCTTTACCTGAAAAAACCCATTCCCTGTTATTATCTTGTATATGTTGAAGTAGCAGCTCCATTCAGAAAGAAGGGTCTTGGTAATCGAATACTCGAATATTTCAGGGATTTTCTTATAAAAAAGTCAGCCATCGGGATATTAGACAATATAATACCAAACGAGGATCCTACCTATGATATTTACCTTAAACAGGCATGGGAGCCACTCGAGGAAATAATCGGTTACCCTCTTTCAGGCAGTGAAGATAATTATATGATTTTCGTGCCCCCCAAATACCATAATAAAGATATAAGGGACTCTATTGTAAAACTTGTGCAACACCTTAAGAGAAAAAGAGGGGTGATTGACATAAGAGATAACGAACTTATGGTTAGTCGCACTATAGCTGAATTTAGGGATGTATACACTGCGCTGTTAACCTATTTTAAAGATGAAATAGAAAACAGAGACGGCTCTATACTCATGAGGTTTATGTTTACCCGTTTTGTAACAAAATTGATAGCATTCAGGCGTCGAATAGGTGAATTGATTGGTTATACAGGTGGTGAATCTCTGGAACAAATAGTCCTCTCGCCTCATGTTGCCGCCCTCCCAGTGCAGTCATATGCACCTGCCAATTTACACAATAGGCCGTCCTACGTGATGGGAGACAAAAAACTTCAGATTCTTCTTCCAGAAGCCTTTAAGAAAAACCCCGCGCATTTTGTAGAATCATTACCTAATTACAACAGGCCTAGCCTGCTTTCATGGCTTAAGCAAAAGGGAAAGACCCTCTCTTACGCTCCAACAATTGGTGACCTGATAGACATAGGCTTTGACCCTACGCGCCTCAAGGAAATCAAAATTACTGATAAGGAATATATTTTTGAAAGAATTCAGGTTAGGCAGCTTCCGGAGCTTGAAAAAAAGAAAAAACTATTAGATAGGATAGAATCACGAATAATTGGCTTTCAGACCACTGGTTTCAGATTGAGGGCAAACCCTCCATTATTGACACTACGTGACAGGGGAAATGCATATGTGCTGCGTCGCAAGGTAGACGGGATCCATTGGGAAGAAGCAGTTGAACAATTACAAGCCTCTTCTCACCTAAAAAGTTTAAATGCCTCTGTCAAGTTAGACAGGATTATTACCTCAACTGTACAAAGGGCACTAGATATAATTTCTGAAGAGCTATTCGGCGCGGAAAAATCTCTTCTTTGCCAGCTTACCTGTTTTGTTTCATGGGATTTGAGACTTAATAGGCCTAAGCTTATCGTGGATTTCTCAGGGACTTTCGTGGAATCGATATGGATTGCTTAAAAAGGTTGTTTTTCAGAAAATATCATAACGTTATTTTGTCATGTTTTTATGGGAAGCTTTTTCTTGTGCCTTGGCATCTAAGTTAAATGATACTTGCAATTCAATATCTTATGATTTACATTTAAGAAAAAATGGGCTGAGAGCTGCATGTATCTATTCACATTAAGGCCCAAACGACAAGGCCTATTTTTTTGCTTAAAATGACAAACCCTGATAAATTTTCCTGCAAGACTGGTTTTTATGTTTATTAGTTGGCTTCACTGCTGCCCATTTCAACTAGACAAATGGCAAAAGCCCCACATGATATTTCAACTTTTGCGATTAACGATGGGGCAACCTTTTACAATTATTTTTTTACATTGTTCATGCTGTGTTTTTTCACATTCGGCTCGTCTATACTCGCGCCTTTCATGCGGATAAAAGGCCTTAGATTTAGAAATTAATTAAAGGTACCATTGCTCATGAAAAAGAATGACACCCAGGAAACGATAATACTAAAAAATGCAGTTGAAAACACCAATGAAGCCTTTGTCACGATTGATGAAAACCATAGGGTTATATTTTTTAATAAGGCAGCGGAAAAGATGTTTGGATATAGTAAAGCAGAAGTTATTGGCCACGACCTCAATTCAATACTCCTGCAGGACTGTAGCAAAAATCACCGGCATGCCGTAGATCTCTATGTGAAGACAGGGAAACCTAAGAGGATAGGGCACGAAACGGAAATGACAGCTAGCCGGAAGAATGGTGATACATTTCCGGCGGCCATTTCATTCTCCGTCACAGATATAGCCGGAAGGCTTTTTTTCACCGGGATTATAAGAGATCTGACCGAGAAAAATGCACTTATTGAAAAGGCCATACGTTCTGAGAGAATGGCTAGCCTCGGTCAGCTTGTAGCCGAAATTACCCACGAAATAAAAAATCCCC
Organism: uncultured Desulfobacteraceae bacterium; assembly: GCA_964393665.1. Taxonomy (GTDB): domain Bacteria; phylum Desulfobacterota; class DSM-4660; order Desulfatiglandales; family B25-G16; genus M55B121. The sequence goes on from CAYMVB010000153.1 coordinate 2,941, forward strand.
TTATGGTGATTGGCGGTTTTGCTCAACAGTTGAGACGGGCAATTGATGATGAAAAAAACCTTGAAAAGCTTGACATAATAACCCGAGAGGTTAAACGACTGGAAAATCTCCTTTCTGACGTTAGAGAATTTCATTTATCAAAAACAATGACCTCTGAGAGGGTTGACCTGAACGAGCTATTGCGGGACATTTATTCTATGTTAAAGGAGGATTGTGAAAGGCAGGATATTCAAATTAAAATGGAAATTCATGAAAAGGCGATATTTGTGGCCGGTGATAGTAATAGATTGAAGCAAGTGTTTTTAAACCTGGTTAAGAATTCCATGGAGTCCATGAAACACGGTGGAATGATAAGAGTTGAGACAAAATTATCCGGTGGATTTGCGGAAATCACAATAAAGGATGAGGGCTGTGGTATACCTGAGGAGGATAAAGAGCGAATATTTTCGCCATTTTATACCACAAAAAGTCACGGAACAGGCTTAGGTCTTTCTATCTCAAAGAGGATTATCGAAGACCATCTTAACAGTTCCCTCACTATGGATAGCAAGGAAGACAGAGGGACATCCTTTAAGGTAACATTGCCTGTGTACCAGGAAAAACAATAATTGGCGGTAAGGATGTGTTAGGCATGACATCATTTTCTGATCCAAATGATAGAGAAAATCAAAAAATAGGGGAAATATTTCAGCAACAAACCAAATACAATCCAAATAAATCAACGGGCTATGCCCTTGATTGGAGCAGGAGGCCCGATCCTTTTAAAAACCATGAATCACCGCTTTCCTATATATCTCTTCCTGACCCTGAAATCAAAAAAGATGCTGATCTTTGGCGGCTTCTCCGGCAAAGAAGGTCCATAAGGGAATATAATGCAGGACGAAGCCTTGATAAAAGCCATCTTTCCATGCTTCTTTGGGCAATGCAGGGCATAACCGCGAGATATGGGGAATATCATTTAAGAACCGCGCCTTCCGCCGGAGCGCTCTATCCAGTGGAAACCTACCTATTTTCAAGGTCTATCGAGGGACTTGAAACCGGGATATATCACTTCAGGCCCCAGGTATTTGACCTGGAGTTGCTGAAAAGGGGCAATTATGCAAGGGAGCTTACCGATGCTGCCCTTGGACAAAACATTGTAATGTTGGCACAGGTAACTTTTGTGTGGTCTGCCATGGTAGAACGTTCAAAATGGAAATATCGCCAGAGGGCATACAGGTATATATATCTTGATGCAGGTCATATAGCGCAGAACCTTTATCTTGCTGCTGAGGGCTTAGGTCTTGGAGCATGTGCAATAGGGGCTCTTTTTGACGATAGTGTAAACACTATTTTAGGTATAGACGGAACCCAAGAGACTGTTATATATATGGCCACTGTTGGTTGGCCGGAATGAACTGAATGCTCATGATTCAAAAGCATTATTGTTTCTTTCGGGGAATGCGAGAAAAACCCTCGCCTTTTTTCCGCAGGGCGGAATCTCTGCCACAAAGATTGGCAGACAAGTTCGCTTGGCTTCGACCCGCAGAGCGGGATCTTCGCTGCGCTTCGACTAGCGAAGACTTTCGTTTACTAATTTTATCTGGTTAAGCCTGCCCTGATGCCACTTTTGTACAATGTAGTTACGTATTTATACCGAGAGCTTTGGACAACCCTAACAATTGGGAAATTGATTTCATAAAATAAACCTCTTTGTTCTATTCCTCAAAACCAAATAATTCATCAACCGGCATGGAAATCATTTTTGCTATCCCGATTTTTTTATCATATTCAGTAACATATTTTAGTGCTTCATCTATTTTAGCAATCATATCCTTTCTTACAACTACCAGAATTGTCTTGTTAGTGGGGCTGCTTCCGGCAAAAAAATCCCTCAATCCAGCAAAAACAGGGATGTTTTGACTTACGATATGTCCCATTCCAACAGTATCTACAACCGTGGCGCCGGGTATCCCTCTTTCGAGAAAAGCAGAAAGGAGGTCATCCAATAATTCAATTTTATTAAGAAAAATAATAACAAGCTTCATAATGTCCACCTCTTAATCAACTGAAATCGTCTTTTTCGTATTCTGTAAAAACATCAATAACTTGTTGTCCGGTCTTACATGCTGATAGTTTTTTAGGAAGTTTTTGTCATTTAACAATCTTGAGAGTCGTGCCAGAACATACAGCTGTGTATTGGCTTCTTTTTGAGGAATTCTGATGCAATCTTTATATAAAAAGTCAGCAATGCGCATGGTTTTTCCTTTAAACATTTGTTTCACCCACCTTCTTCAAACCTGCTTTAAATGCCACAGGCCCTATTACCTGGTTTATTATTATAGAGGCTGTCAGTATCGTCTGGATATAAGGTCCCAAATCAGAAAAACGCCGGCCGACCTCTACGAGAAGCCCCAGGCTTACACCGGCTTGAGTGATAAAGCCTAACCATGTATTTTTATATAGTATCGGTTCATTTTTTGCCAGTCTTCCACTTATATACGATCCAAAATACAGAGAAATGAGGCGTACCGCAACAACAATCAATCCGAGCAGCCACCCGGTTCGCAGCACATGTAAATCAATGGAAGCGCCTGTCATAGAAAAAAACGCAATGTAAATAGGCATTGAGACCCTATCCATTCTTTCTAAAAAGCCTTGCCCGTGCTCGGAATAATTTTGTACGGTGAATCCTGCTGCCATGCAAACAAGGAGTGGTTCCAGCTCCAGCCCTATTTCGTGTGCTTCATGGAGGTAGTCACCAAAAAAATGTGAGAACTCTATAACAATGAACCCCATTGCAATAATAATAACGGGAAATTCTACATGCGCCTTGTCCAAAAGGAAAACAATAAATTTGCCCAGCAGAAACCCGATCAGAAATGCAGCAGCTATTTCAAATGATAAAGATGATACCAAAGATAGTTTTATTCCTCCACTGCCTAACATAATGGCCTGGGTTATGGAGATTACAATGGCAAACAGAATGATTATAAAAACATCTGTCGCTATGGTCGCGCTGAGGACTATGTCTGTATAACTACCTTTGGCCTTTGTCTCGCTTATAATGGCAATAGTGGAGGAAGGAGAACGTGCCACTGCTATCGTCCCGAATATGCACGATATAGCAAGCCTCAATGGAATCGCTAAGTCAGCCATAAAAGGTATGAATGTGGATAAGAAAAAAACCGCAAGGGATGTTCCCATAAATACAACAATAGTAACTCCGGACATATAATATAGTATCGATTTAAGGAGCTTGCGTATACTTGCTAATCGTAATTCTCCTCCCGCGCAGAGCGCTATAAAGGCAAGCGCTAATTTATTTATAAAATTGAGACTTCTAATTTCGGCAAAGGTATATAATTTTAGAAAGAAAGGCCCCATCAAGAGTCCTGCAAAGATATATCCTACTATCCTGGGAAGCCCTCTTTTTTCAAGAATAAAGCCAAGACAGTATGAGCCGAGCAGCATTATACCGAGAACCAGGGCAGGGCATGTTTCCCTGTAAAAGCCAAGGCCAGGGTTTTTGACCAGCAGCGCAGCTGCAATGACAAGGAAAAGGGCTATCGTTCTAAGTATCATGCTCGTCTTTTATTATAATTTGATGTTGGTCTCGTCCTCTTGGCTCAGAGTTCTCAAATTGCAAGAGCATGAGCTTGGGACCTATAATTTCGTTTATAAACATAGATGGTATAATTATTGTGACAAGATAATCCGATAATGATGGATAGAGAAATGAAAAATTCATTATTATGGCTACGGCAAGGCCTCCCTCTGAAATTAGCCCCAGGCCTGCTGTAGGAGGTATAGTAAAATCAGCTTTTAAGGTACGTGTGGCCACGAAGGTTCCAAGCAGTTTTCCCAGCATTCTAACCATAACGTAAACAACCGTTATAATGAGAATAACATTGAATGTCAGTGTCCATCCAGCCCCTATCATTATAAGCAAGATAATGTAAATAGATTTTTCAGAGTGGACAACAGTCTCAAGTGCCCTAAGCCGGTGTCTGCAAAAGTTTGCAACAATGATTCCACAGATAAATCCAGTTACAAGAGGTGAATTATGTGTCTTTATTGCAAGCCCGCCAACCAATAATACTGTGCCTATTATAAAAACAAAAAATTCCTGCTGGGAAAATTTTGACTTGCTGAGAATTATGAGTATAAGCGCAGAAATTATACCTATACCAATAGCTAAAAAGAACCATTGCAGGGAATTCATTACATTGAGGGTCATACTTTTTGTAGCAGGGAGGATGCATGTTGTCAAAAACAGAAAGCCTAAGGCAAATATCCCGTCAATCCCTGAGATATATTGCAAAAGAGAACATAATTTTGGTTTTTTAAATCTAAAATTGGCGCTCACTACCGCAAGCGAGGATTGAGCTGTACAGCACGCTGCGCTTCCCAGTGTAAGGGCCATTATGGTAAGTAATTCACCTGGCAGGGCGGTAAAGGACTTAAAGGAGATATAGGTTGCAACGGTGGTTATGGCGAAAGTAAACGCCGCTTGTATAGCAGAGACGGAGAAAAAGAATCCGGGTAAATTTTTAATGGTAGAGAATTTAAACTGAAGTCCGAATAAAAAACCTATCCATGATAGAGCAAAGATTAAGAAGGGCTCAAAGTTGTTTAGTGACTTAGCATCGATAAGATTAAGCCCCATTCTGCCTAATAACACCCCAATAAATATATATTCGATTCCCGTAAAGATAATATTTCTGAAACCCAGAGGAAGCTTTCTGTTTAAGAATGTAAGGCGAGAACCTATAACGGCGATTGCAACGATAATGGCAATAGATAAAAGTAATTTCATTGAGAAGATAAGAGATATATGATGAAGGCTTGGTTTTTTGTAGCGGGAATATAGGCGGTTTTACCTTTTGTGTCAAGGATAAAGTGAGTGTATTGCTAGGCCTTCAGTTTAGCCTGAAATTGGGTTTATAGGAGGAGGGCCTTAAGATAGAAAACGGGTATGCATATCTGTTGGGCAAGTGATTGCCAAGGATATGGAAAATTGCAGAACATGCATTTTATCAATCCTTGGGATGCCTGCTGAGCGATTTACGTTTCTTAAAAATATTTTTGGCATGAATAAAATTTTTTCTCTTGACCTGAGGAGGTTATTCAGGGAAACTATTACAGCATTTTTGCAGTTAGATTTATAAATAATAAAATATGGAAGCAATGAAAGGAGCTTAGTATGAATAGATTCAAACGCCTTTTGGTAGGGGTTTCCTTTGCTCAACAGGATGGCACATCCATCCGTTACGCAGCTATGATAAGTAAGCTAGCCAAATCAGAAAAGATCATTTTTCTCCATGTATCGAGCAATATGGATATCCCCGAGGACCTTCAGAAAGAATATCCGGATTTATTTCAGCCTATTGATACATATGCAAAGGGGGAAATGGAGAAACTGATAAAGAAATACTTTGATGGTTACCCGGATACGCAGATAGAGTATAAAGTTTTAGAGGGTTCACCATTGATTGAGTTCCTGCGTGCGGCAAAAGATGAGGATGTCGACTTGATTGTTATGAGGAAGCGAAAGGAACCAACTGGTAGTGGGTCACTGTTTGAAAAAATAGCTCGAAAGGCACCGTGCTCTGTACTCTTTGTGCCTGAAAGAAGCAAGGCCTGGTATAAAAATATACTTGTACCTGTAGATTTTTCGGAAACCTCAATGGATGCAATGCGCTCGGCTATTTCTATTGCTTTAGTCTCTTCCGGCATAAAAACAATCCACTGTCTCCATGTTTATAATGTCCCCCTTGGGTATTATAAAACAGGTAAAAGCTACGAGGAATTTGCTGAAATAATGAAAGGGCATGCGAAAAAGTATTTTGACGAATTTATTAAAAAGGTGGACTTGAAGGGCCTTACCGTGACGCCCATATTTAAGCTGGAAAAAGATGATGCAAGGGGTATTGAGGAGGTAATTGAAGAGGAGGATTTTACCCTGCTAGTAATAGGGGCAAGGGGAAGGAAAGCCGGGGCTGGAGTTTTGCTCGGAAGTGTTACAGAGCATCTAATCAATACGACAACTATTCCACTGCTGGCGGTAAAAAAGAAAGGTACAGGCCTGGGCCTGCTTGATGCGCTACTCAAATTGTAGGGCAGAATGGCCACGTTATCTTAGGAGATTGTACATGTAGTCTGGAAAAAGACACACTTAAAAGCCTTTTATGGCCTTTCATTACGTGAACCCCTCTTTTTATACGATAATTTATATATTAGAATACGTAACACATAACAAATGCCAAAGGCCTTTTTAGGTTTAGTCTAAAAATCTGGCGATTGTAACGCTCAGTATTTTTTGGGCATGACGAAGAATAAAAATTAGGAAGAAGGGAGGAGGCAGGCATGTCATTAATAACAATTACAAGTGGCCTTGGTTGTGCAGTATCTGGTGTAGCAAGGATTGTTGCTGATGAGCTTGGTGTAGAGCTTTATGATGACCAAAGGCTCCAAGAGGAGGCCTTTAAGATTGGTATTGTTCATGATGAAGTAAAGGGCATTGAAGAAAAGGCTCCAGGGCTCTTTGACCGACTTTTTAATCGGAAGTCACAGGCTTATCTGAATTTAATGGAGGCGTTGATTTATGAGGTAGCGCGGCGAGGTCAGGGTGTAATCTTAGGACATGTTGCACAATGGCTTATTCGGGATTTTGGCTGTGCATTACATATACGCATGCATGCCTCGGAATCAAACAGAATGGGGTACCTGGTGGAGCAGTTAGGTGTAGATAATGAAGTTGCGGAAAAGATGATCCGGAAGAGCGATAGTGAACGAAATGGTTTTATGCAGTTTGCATATCATATAGATTGGAATGATCCATCTCTATATGACCTTATTATTAACCAGGATAAATTGGGGGAAAAAGGGGCCGCGAAACTTATAATAGATGCTGCGCGTTCACAGGAGATTTTGGCCTGTAGCCTAACAGCCATGGATGCGATGGAGAGGCTATCTTTGTTAAAAAGGGTAGAGGCTTCAATCATAAAAAACCGAATTAGCACATTAGAATTGAATATTGATGTTCCAGAGAAAGGTGTGGTTTACTTAACAGGAACTATAAACCCTCTTGAGTCTGAAGCGCATGTTATTGAAATAGCAAAGGGTGTTCCAGGGGTTTTGGAAGTAAGATCAGATGTGACAGTTCCCCCTATACACGATATTGGTTGATAACTTTTTCATCGTCACAGCCTCTTGCTTGTTCATGAGGAAAATTTAGTATTTGTAAGCCTCTATAAACCTTTAAAAGCTTTACTCCGAATATATCAAGGAAAGGGTTCCACTGGCCTTTAGAAAGTCAAAGTCACCTTCAAGTATTTTTTTCCCTTTTGCCTCTGACATACCTAATTTCATCCATCGCCCGCCTTTCCAATGTGCCATAAGCATGCCCTCTTCTATTTTTCCAAAAAAGGGAAAGGTCTCTGATTTGCCTTTAGTATATGTCATGGTGAATGTGCCCTTTAAGGATGTATCAAATATGGTAAGCACAGCATGAGGTCCGTAGTGGGTTGCACCATGCCCGGTTGATCCCCCATATACCCCTGAGGTATGGCCTTTCCAGGTACCAACAAGCCGGGAAGGATCAATTTGTGTTGTTGGCGTTGTTGAAATTGTGGCGCACCCAATAATCATAGACAAGAACAAGATTATTGACCAGTGAAAATTTCTCATATCATTTTCCTCCTTTACTTTGGATAAATTAAGCAATAAAGATACCTATCAGAATTGATTTTGCAAATAAAATTTACAGTCCATAATGAATGCACATGAATTGGTAAAGAACTCTCTGTAAAATTCAGGTTAGATTAATCCCATCTTTTATCGCACACTCCAAACATGCACAACTGCTGCATTTTCATTATTGTACTCCCCAAGACCCTTTTCTATCATAAAAACACGTCTCCCCTTAGCGTCAAAGGCCATTCCGCCAACCTCTCCACAGGTATGCCCTGCGCTGTCGCCCAGATAGAACTCGTTTGGCCGCCAAATCTCATATGGCACTACCACCCAGGGATCTTGCCGGCCGAGCGCACTTCTGCCAAGTTGATCTATATCATAAAAAAGGCATAGCAATTCCACGTTGGGTCCCAGCAGGACTCACCAGGGTGTGCTGGGTCATACAAGAGATCGAATCCGGTTACCAACAGTGAGCCGGCACCGTTGTTGCCATTTGGATAGAATGAAAGCCGCGCGCGCCCCAATTGAAATTTGAGGGTAGTCGAAAGGCCCCCTGGTAGGTAAAGTCTGATGCAGTTAGCCGACCAGAGGAAGTAGTTTCAGAAAAGGAGATAATCCCCAGCGCCCTGCGTAGGATCACAAGGGCATCGCCCACTGAAATTTTCCCATCCGGATTAGGCTGGCCGTTTGCATCTAAAGGGGCAACGTCCCCGTGGCATATCTCATCTGCCGTTGGGTGACCTGGCTCAAGATTTAATGCAAAGCGTAAGGCAATGAGGGCATCGCCTACATTGACGAGACCATCTGGGTTTCCAAGTGGCGCGACATCTCCATCCGGTTTACACGTTGCGCCTGCTGCCTTGCAGACTGTAATACAGACATTATCAGAAGATTGCCTTCCGCTATGGTCTGTGACTGTAAGTTGAAAGGTAAAGGATTCAGCTGTTTGCGCAACAGAGGGCGCTGTAAAGGTTGGCTTTATAGCCGCCGTATCTGAAAGCACCACTAAACTTCCTGATACCTGGCTCCATTGATAGGTTTCGATCCCATCATCAGCATCCGTCGAGCCTGAGCCATCAAGGGTGACCGTATCTCCCTCTGTGACACTCTGATCAGGTCCGGCATTGGCTGCAGGAGGGACGTCTGTCTCAGTACCTCCTATCCACCTGTTATAAAAGACATGTAAAAGATCGATAAATTCAGCTGTGGCCTTTTTATTGCCGGGCGCATTCGGGTGGCTGTCATAAGGCTCTGATGCATAGGCAGAGATGTTGGAGGCCGTATTCATAACGTGCTCAACAGCGCCGTTTATAAAGCGATGATGGTTGTTGGCGGCAGTGAGCACATTATAGAAATCAAAGACAGCGACATTATTATAACTATAACTTGTGAGCCAGGTATTAACCAGCCAGTTGTTAAAGGCCCTGGCATTTGCCGCGTGTGCGGAGTCAGTATCATTTGCTGCAAGTGCTGGAGCTGTAACAGCAATAAAGAGCTTATCCTGACGGCTTGCAAAATATGTAAGGAGGTCGTTATAAATTCCTTTGGCGTTCCCCACGGTCATGTATTGGGAATAAGCATCCTGACCCCGCAAGGGGTTGTCTCCAGTAGTAGGTGCATCAGTTGGGCTACCACCTAAATGAGAATTAGGGAAACAGGACTTGAACATGATTATCTTGTTTCCCCCCCCTGGGTCTGTGCTCAGACGGGAATAGGGTGAGTGTTGTAAGCTCTCGTTATAAAGGGCATTCAAATACGTGCTGCTGTTTGACCCTACAAACCACTCATACCAGTGTCCGATATCTGTGTTATCACCGATACCCATTGGGTCCCAGCCGTAGTTCGTGTCGCTGACAAAGTAGTTATTGTCGCGAAGTGCTATGCCTAAACCGCCATGAGTGTCATTTAGCCAGTTCTGGCCACAGGAATGGTGAATGAAGATGAGTTTAACCGGTGAGGCCGGGGCAGCACTGCTGTCAGCGGAAAAGCACAGGCCAACCCTTAACAGCAATATACCTAAAATAAGTACAGGTGATGCAAGGCTCCTTGTTGTCATTTCCTTCCTCCTTTTTTTCCTTTACCCTTGACCTTTAATCCTTTTGATTTCCTTCGGGCCGCCTGTCCACTCTATTCCTTCTTTTTCATCCTGTCCATATACTTCTGGGTGAAGGTAGTAGCCTCGCTCCTCAGGGGACTTTTCCTCTTCAACCTTTATTGGGTGTACCTTTGCATAGGGATCGTGCCTGATTCCAGTTACCTGCCATGAGACCTCCATTTCAGGGCTTCCTCCTGCTATCTTGAAGCGGTTTTCAGTGATCTTTTCAGCAATAAATACCGGGGCAAACCCGCCGATGCAGGTAAGTTGATAGCGAAAATCCCTGTTCAAGGCCTCAAACCAACATGGCAGCTCTACCCAGGCCTCTCCCTTTTCATCAAGGGTGACATTTCCATTGTATACATTCATCATATCGGGAGATTCCACAAAGGAGTGGGAGAGGTATTTGTTCTCAGGGTCCACAGGGTGGTCTATCTTAAATTGGCCACTTGATTTTGTAAGGTTGCCGTGGATTTCTACATTGCCTTCAAAATATCCAGCCATGGCCCCATAAGACCCTTTTGCCCAAATAGCCTTACCGCTGGCTACTCGAGCCTCAGTAAATATGCCTGCAGAGGAACCATGAGTGGAAATACCAGTTTCACCGCTAGCATAAATGGCCGTGCCTATGGATTCTGAGGCGGTTGCGAATATACCTTGTGAATCTCCAGACGCTTCAATACCAGTTTTACCCTTAGCATAAAGGCCGGTGCCGAGAAAACCTTCAGCCTCAAAAAAGCCCCCAAAGTTTTCATAACCCTCTGAGCCTGATCCAACGCCTAAGGCCATTCCATGAACGGCTGCCACTGGTGGATTTGAAGGAAAATCAGATGTTCCCGCAGATACAACCGTGAGCTTTTGATCGGGGCTCCATGTTCCA
>CAYMVB010000154.1:0-2059 GCA_964393665.1 uncultured Desulfobacteraceae bacterium
ATATCTTTTTCAAGAATGATTTTTGTTGCCTGAAGAATTTCCGTTTCAGGGGCAACGGTGATAGGGTTAGTCGTCATAATATCTCTTACCTTGATCATAATGTCTCCTCGGTTGGTAGATGTTTATTATTATATTTCATATTCATTACTTTACTCAGGGTGGTGTGTTAAATAAAACTATTAAGTCTTTCGATATATTCACTCTCCTGTTACTATCAGCTCTATTTTTTCTGATGTATTCTTTAGAGGTATTTTCGTTCCCAAATCAGGTATTTTTTTTAGTCGAGTTTTTTTAATTTGCCTTAGTATCTCAAATGTTCTGTCCAGGGGTACAGCCCTTGATGTCTTAACTGGAACCATTTTAAAATTATTTTTGTTCTGGTATCTGATGGTAGTCGTTATTACCCTAAGGGGGGATACAAATTCCTGAAGGGCAAATAGTTTTCCCCTTTTACATTTTGCACCTGAGACCTCTGTTCCATCTGTTTCAAGTTCACAGCTTTTTGGGCATATAATGCAGGTAAATTTTTTCTTCTTATCCATTATCATTATATATGTATTATCAACAATAAATTAGTTTATTGTTTTTCCTAATTTTTCTGCCTCTTTTGTGACATTATCTACAAGGTCATGAACATAATCTGCATTACCAGTCAGACAAATTCCATTTCCGGTAGGTATTCCTGAATCTATCAAAAGGTCCTGCTCGGGTATAAGCCCTACTGAAAAGAGAACGGTATCGCAGGAAATTACTTTTTCCCTGCCTGTTTTGTTATCTCTATACCTAATAGCCTCCACTCTATTTCTGCCGATTATCTCCATTAGTTCGTGCTCCAAATAAAGGGGAATTTTGAAGTCGTCCAGGCATTGAACCTTGTTTCTTATAAGGCCAGAAAGGTGATCTAATATTTCAAGTGCAAAATGAACCTTTGCACCCTCTAGCGTCATACGTCTGGCCATTATCAGACCTATATCTCCAGAGCCTATTATTACTACTTCCTTCCCCGGCATAACGCCATATATATTAACCATTTCTTGTGCAAGGCCTGCTGTAAATATCCCTGAGGGTCGTGTACCTGGAACTGTCAGCATCTCTCTGGTCCTTTCTCTGCATCCTGTAGCCATAATGATATTTGTAGCGGAAACCGTAAATTCACCATCGCGAGAAACAAACATTACATTTTTCTCTGGCGTGATTTTATGTACAAGGCAGGAAGTTTTAACCTCTATGTCTTTGTCATAGACTATTTTTTTGTATCTAGCTGCATACTCTGTTCCCGTCATTTCCTTTTTAAAGTATTCAAGACCGAAGCCAAGATGGATACACTGGTTGAGAATACCACCAAGCCTTGGCATTCTTTCGAGGATAAGTATGTCTTTTACTCCGCTTGAGGATGCGCCTACTGCGGCCGCCATGCCTGCTGGTCCTCCACCTATTACAATAAGATCGTATGTCTTAGAATCCATTTCCCTTTATAAGCTCCGACCCTTTCCCCCTTTTAGTTATTTCATCAAAGGGAATGTTGAGTTCCTCTGACATGATTGCCATTATCTTGCTGGTGCAAAATGCCCCGTGGCATCGACCCATCTGACTCCTTGTCCGGAATTTTATTCCGTCCAGTGTACGTGCCCCTCTTCTTATTGCTTCCTTGATTTCACCTTTTGTTACAAGTTCGCAGCGGCAAATGACCTCTCCAAAATCAGCGTCTTTTTTTATAAGAGTGTTTCTCTCTTTTGTGTTGAGGAGGCGGAATCGTGGTATAGATTTCCTTTTTGGATTGTAAATTTTCTTTTTTGTCAGTCTCATGTTTTTTGCTAGTATATTTACGACATATTCGGCGATTGCTGGAGCTGCTGTAAGGCCTGGGGATTTAATGCCTACTATATTTATAAAGCCATTCTGTTCTTCTTTGATGTAAAAATCCCCTTCTTTGGTAGTGGGTCTAAGGCCTGCAAAAGAAGCGATTAAAAGGCGTTCGTTTATTGAAGGTGCAAGTTTTCGGGCTGCTTTCAACACCTCGTCTTTGTGTTTTTTAGTGGTTGTGATATCTTCTTTGTCG
>CAYMVB010000155.1:0-29121 GCA_964393665.1 uncultured Desulfobacteraceae bacterium
AGATAATATCATGATTATCCGGATCGATTGATAGATCATTGACATAGGGATTAATCCAGATTTGTCCCTGGATTGTTGAGGATCTGCTAATATTCGTCCAGCTTGCCCCGGAATCTAAAGACTTGTATACCCCACCCCCATCTGTTCCTGCATAGATAATATTATTTTCATCAGGTGTGACAGCAAGGGATGTTACATGGGTGGTCCTGCCTCCATTATTTGCCTCTGCAGTAACGGAAACAAGGCCCTGCGAAGGTTGAAGGTAGGTTCCACCCGAATGCAAGGTATTGCTTGCTAAGCCGGCTGTTGTTGTAGCTATATTAGGGGTGAAAAATCCACCTGTATTATATGTTTTAAAGGAAATGGCAGTATTGTCTGGAATGGCGTTTCCGTATATGTCCCCGGTATTAATTGAAATTTGATCTTCCAGGTTTGCCTTCCAAAGCCCTGATATGTTAAGGTATTCAGCAAATATACCAAACTCCTCTCCTACAGGTGGGCCGGCATTAATGGCAATTTGACTTATTATGGTGCTGATATTTGTATCATGGTAATACGAAGCCTTAATGCTCACGGGGCCGGATTTAAAGCCGCTGTAGAGTATGGTGGTTACTTGCCCGTCATGTGTTGTGTCAAACGGCGGGATTATATCCTCTCCGCCATTAAGGCCGCTGCCTATAAAGAAATCCACCCTGTAGCCATCAGCTACCAGGTTGCCACGGGTGTCTTTTACATTAAATGTAATCTGAGAGGTGGATTGACCACCAGTTCCCTTGATATTTATGAATGCAGGGTCAGGTGATCCGTCAGCCACCTGTATAAACGCAGGTGGCGGCTGGATATCTATAGTATCTGAGCCGGAAACATTCACGTTATCTTGTGGTGGATCTAGAGTCCATGTAGCAGTAACGGTCACGGTACCACCCTTTGTAGCAGCATGAAAGGTAGTTATAGCCTCTCCCTGGCTCCCTGAAGTAGCCGAAGCAGGTATTATTTCGCCTAATGTCATATCGTCGAGAGTAAAATTAACGGTTTTACCAGCAACCGGACTCCCAGAGGCATTTTTAAGTGATGCTGTAACTGTCGCTGTCTCAACGCCCGTGCTAAGTAAGGAGTTTGGGATAATCGTCAGGGATACGCTTCCCGGAGTAAATCCTACTTGTATCTCCGCTACTCGACCTCCTGCCGTTGCCCTGATCGTCGCTGTCTTTGCAACAGTGCCACTGAAGAGAGACGCAATTGCAATACCGCCAGCACTGGTTGATTTGATGATGGAGTTTTCTCTGTTTCCAAACTCACCTGCCGTGGTGGTAAAGGTAACTGGTGTACCCGGTGCATCTCCGCCTCCTACAAGTGTTAAAATAGCGGTGATAGTAGACGGGAAGTCGCTGCCCACAGGCAGACTTGAAGGATTTGCTGTAAGTTCTATGCTCGCAATCTGTGGTCCAATAAGCGTTATGGGTACCTCTTCAGAAGATGTACCGTTGGTGGCCGTGGCTGTTACTTTCTCTGTGCCTGTTTGTGTGGAAGCAGTATAGGTAACCGTGGCAACCCCCCCGCTGGTTGTTGCAGTTGGCGCAGACAGTGTTCCTGTGCCGGTTGTTATTGAAAAACTTATTGTTTCTCTATCCACGGCATTGCCATGTCCATCCGTTACCTGTGCACGGATGGTGCTCGTGCTTGTACCATCCGCGGTTAGATTATTAGGGATGGCTGTAAGTATTACATCGGCTACCGCACTTGGGATAAAGCTAACCGTAGTGCTGTCGGTCACCCCTCCGCTGGTGGCTGTAATGGTTGCTGTTCCCACATTGGTGGGGCTGACAAGCCAGGCCGTTGCAATCCCATTGGTGGTGAAGGCATTGATGATGGTGGGTGTAGCCGGAGGAGCATTATCAAACTCACCTGCCGTGGTGGTAAAGGTCACTGGTGTGTTATTCGCCACATTGTTTCCGCTATTGTCCTGCACCGTGGCAGTGATCAGTGTCTTTGATGATCCATCGGCTACTGCAGTGTCGGAACCCGAACTGACCGATACAGCGCCTATTACGACATCTATAAGCGTTATGTCTGTCTCATCAAAGATGGCGCTGTTGGTGGCCTCGGCCCTTACTGTCTGTGGGCCTAGATCTGTAGAGGCAGTATAGATAACAGTGGCAATACCATTTGCGGTGGTTGCTGTTTGAGAGGAAAGTGTGCCGGTGCTGCCTGTTTTTATCGTGAAGGTAATGGTCTCACCATCTACGGCATTTCCATTGGCATCGACCACCTGGGCTCGAAGTGTGCTCGTGCTTGTACCATCCGCGGTTAGATTATTAGGGATGGCTGTAAGTATTACAGTAGTTACAGGTCCTGCAATAAACTCTACAGTTACATTTGCATTCACACCGCCTGAGGTGGCTATGATAGTTGCAGTGCCGAGGTTGGTGGAGCTTTTAATGTAAATGGTTGCTATGCCGTTGACGGTGTTTGCGATTGAAGGAGAAACAGGAGCACCATCCTCATCAACAAACTCTCCGGCCGTGGTGGTGAAGTCCACCCTTGCGCCATCTGGCACATTATTTCCATTGGTATCCTTTACAGTAGCGGTGATTATAGTGCTGGTTGCGCCATCGGCTGGTATTGTGTCACATCCTGCTGTGAGATCTAATGAGCCGACATGGAAGCTAATAAGGCCGATGTATACTGTCCCGGAGGTGCCATTGGTAGATGTGGCTGTAATCTTATCTTTGTCGTCGCCTGGGACAGAGCTTGGAGCGGTATAGTTTACTGTTGTGGCAATGCCATTTGTGGTCGTTGTTGTAAAATTGCTCAATGTTCCATACAATGCGCTCAGGGTTATTGTTTCCCCATCGGCAACGGGATTGTTTTCTGCGTCTAATACCGTAACTCTTATACTGCTCGTGCTTGTACCGTCTGCGGTTAGGTTCACAGGCGTAGCAGTCACAGTAATATTAGCAGGAGGCCCGGCAATAAACTCTACCGTTACATTCGCATTCACCCCGCCGGATGTGGCGGTGATAGTGGCAGTGCCAAGGTTGGTGGAGCTTTTAATGTAAATTGTTGCTATGCCGTTGACGGTGTTTGCGATTGAAGGAGAAACAGGAATACCATTTTCATCAACAAACTCTCCTGCCGTGGTGCTGAAATTTACTGTTATGCCATCAGGTATATTATTTCCATTGGTATCCTTTACGGTGGCCGTGATAAGGCTGGTAGATCCGTCAGCAACAATTTTGTCTGGCACTGATGTTAGATCTACAGAGCCAACCGATGCAGTTATGAGCGTAATAAAAGTATCGCCATCGGTTTCATTTTCTGATTCCGCAGTTATAGTTACAGAATCTGCCGCAGTGGGTGCAGTATAGGTTACGGTTGCAACCCCCCCTGTGGTGGTTGCCGTTGACGCTGATAACGTTCCTGGGCCTGCGAGTGAAAAACTGATTGTTTCACCATCTACGGCATTATTATAGGCATCCATAACCTCTGCGCGAATTGTGCTTGTGCTTATGCCATCCGCCGTTAGATTGTTAGGGGTTGCCATAAGGGTTACAGTGGTTACATCCCCGGCAGTTTGATTTATTGTGACACTATCACTCAATTCCCCGGAGATTGCCTGCATTGTAAAAACACCTTTGTTTGTAGTGCTTGTATATGTGAACTCAGCTTCACCTGAGAGATTTGTCACGGAAGTTGCCAATGCTTCTCGCTCTACTGCTTTGATTTTTCCTTCCACTTTTATGGTCCATAATTCGTCATTTCCTGCGGCCACTTCAAAGTAATAGTTTCCCACATCCAAAGTCTCAACTGCTTCCACAGGTTCTTCTATCTTATCAATCTCACTTGCCAATAAGGCAATTCTTCCTACATCTTCCTCGCGAAGCCAAACAGAGAAGTACGAATCCCCTTCACGGTTCATCGTGAATTTCACGTCTCCTTTAGAGGAGACGTGAAAAATTGTTGTAATTTTATCACCTGTTCCTGAATATGTATTGTCACTCGGGAGGGGAATAAGCTCCTCTATGAATTTCACAGGCACACCCATAATGGGCTGCCCATCATTATCAAGTAAAGTAGCTGTCACAATCGAGGTAGAAAATCCATCTGCAACAATGGTGGCAGGATTTGCCGTAATAGAAATAGTTCCACTGTTTTCTCCCGGCGCTACGCTGATATCTACAGTCCGACTAATGCCATTCAATGATTCAGCAGTTATAGTAACAACACCTGCCGTGGTAGAGGCAGTATAGGTAACAGTGGCAAGCCCTCCACTGGTTGTTGCCGTTGGCGCAGACAGTATACCTGTGCCGGTTGTCACTGAAAAGCTGATGGTTTCACCGTCTACGGCATTGCCATTTTCATCGGTCACCTGGGCTCTCAGTATAGTCTCACTTTCGCCATCTGCTGTTAAATTATTCGGGGTTGCTGTAAGCGCTACGGTCGTAACTGGCCCGGCAATAAACTCTACCGTAATATTTGCATTTACCCCTCCTGATGTGGCTATGATAGTAGCAGTGCCGAGGTTAGTGGAGCTTTTAATATAAATGGTTGCTATTCCGTTAGTGGTGGGGGCAGTTGAAGCAGCATTGTCATTTTCATCAACAAGCTCGCCTGCTGTTGTAGAAAAACTTACTATTGTGCCATCAGGCACATTATTCCCCTTGGTATCTTTGACCGTTGCCGTGACTATAGTACTTGTGCCATCTGCAGGGATAGTGCCACATCCTGCTGTTAGCTCTACGGAGCCGACAGATGCAGTGATAAGATTGATAGTCACTGTAAAAAACTTGCCGTTTGTAGCCTGTGCCCGTATTATTTCCCTGCCTGGATTGTTAGAGGCAGTATAGGTAACAGTTGCCACCCCGCCGCTCGTTGTTGCCGTTGGTGCAGACAGGGTTCCCGAACCTTGTGTAACTGAAAAGCTGATAGTTTCTCCATCTGCAACTGCGTTATTGTAGCGATCCCTTACCTCTGCACGAATCGTGCTGGTGCTTGTGCCGTCTGCTGACAGATTATTAGGGGTTGCCGTAAGTTTTATGTTTGAAACCGGTCCCGGGATAAAGTTTACGGTGGCGCTCCCGTTTACCCCGCCGGAGGTGGCTATGACGGTGGCAGAACCTACATTTGTAGGACTGGTAAGCGTTACTGTTGCAATGCTATTGGTGGTGTTGGCCGTTGGCGCGGAGAGTGTGCCTGCCGTTGTTGAAAAGTTTACAGTTGTTCCATCTGGGACATTATTTCCATTAGTGTCCTCTATAACAGCGCTTATTTGTGTCCCGGTTATTCCATCCGCAGGGATTGTATCACACCCTGCTGTTAGCCCTACAGAACCAACAAACGCTGTTATAAGGTTGATAGTTGCTGTGGAGAAGACGCCGTTTGTTGCTTCTGCTCGTATTTCCTCGACCCCAGGGTCATTAGGCGCGGTATAGGTCACAGTTGCGACCCCGCCATTCGTTACAGCAGTTGGCGCAGATAGTATTCCCCCGCCGGTTGTTACAAAAAAGCTGATTGTCTCATTGCCTGTGACTGCATTGTTGTAAAAGTCGGTGACCTCTGCACGGATAGTGCTTTCACTAGCTCCATCTGCTGTGAGGTTATTTGGGGTAGCTGTAAGCTTTACATTCGTAACCGGACCTGGTATAAATTCTACAGTTGTTCTGCCATTAACCCCGCCAGAGGTAGCTATGATGCCTGCAAGACCAACATTTGTTGGGCTGGTAAGTATAACCGTCGCTACACCGTTTACGGTTTTCGCACTATCTTTAGAGAGTCTGCCTGCAGTAGTGGTAAAGGTTACTGTTGCACTTTCTGCGTTTTCTCCATTGGTATTTGTCACTGTGGCAGTGATAAGAGTACTGCTTACCCCATCAGCCACAATACTTTCAGATCCAGCGCTGAGAGATACAGATTCTACTTCTTCATCTCCTCCGGGCCCACTGGCGCAAGAAACAAGAAGCAATAAGAGAAGTGTTATAAAAATATTTATGAGACCTTTTTTGAAATATCTATTTTTCATCCTTAGTTTAGCTCCCTGAAGTAATTGTTATAGTAATTTTGATTTTTTTGCATTTATTCAGCCACCAAAATACAAAGTCACGAAAAAAAGACTAATATGAATAAAACAATACAGAGATGGCCAAATTCTCTCACTACTATCAATACGCCACATATCAAGCAGGCCCAGTAATGAAATAATTTTATAATCTTTGTGGCTTAATGCCCCTGGACCAGGCCTGGCTTTGCAAAGTAGTTATTTGATATAAAATCCTTGAAAAAGTAATAACCACTATACCATATCCCAATAATGTCGCACCAGGGCAGGCTTTGTGACAATATACGTGAGTAGTTACATTTTTTTTACATTTAAAAATGATCATAGCGTCGACGGTGATATTTTTACCGTGATAAATAGATCAAAAAATCCAAGTATTTTAATTAAATTTATATTGATGTTTTAATAAAGCTTTTTGAATAAAATCAAGGTCTTCGAAAACCTTGTTTAGCGGATAGATACCTATACGTATATCCAGCTTCATAAGAGAATATTGCCAAAAAATCAAAGGTTTTTATTGTAGTTCAGCATAACCTCGCAATGTTTGTTGACATTACATGTAAAATTACATATTTATAAAAAAATTAATGGGAAAAGACTTTAACGGTGGAATATAGAATATTAGAAAAAATTTCTGAAGAAACTATATCTAAAAAGGTTGAAGAGATTGCTCAAAATATACGTGCGGATTATAAAGATAAAGAGCCTGTCTTTATAGGCATATTAAATGGATGTTTTATCTTTATGGCAGACCTTATTAGAAAAATATCCATACCGTCAGAGGTAGATTTCGTAAGACTGGCCAGCTATGGGTCACATAGTGCATCAAGCGGCCGTATAAGATTAACAAAAGATGTTGAGTTATTAATCAGGGGAAAACCGGTAATAATTGTAGAAGATATTATTGATACAGGGCTCACATTATCTTATTTAATCAAGCATATTGAGAAAAAAGCGCCTGAATCCATAAAGGTATGCACGTTGATAAATAAGGTCGAACGAAGAAATAAGGAAGTAGTCATAGATTATCGAGGGTTCGATCTAAAGGAAGGTTTTTTGGTTGGCTATGGGCTAGATTATGGTGAGAACTATCGATATTTACCATATATCCTTAGCTTAAAAATTGAAGACTAACCGAAGGAGGATGCACATGATAGTTAGATGCGAAAAATGCAAAACCAAATTTTCAGTGGATGAAAATCTTATCAAGAAAAATGGTTCCAAGGTTAGATGTTCTGTTTGTAAACATGTTTTTACTGTTTTTCCTCCAGCTGAAAAGGTGCAGGTTGAAAAACCACCATCAGATGAGATTGAAGAAAGCCAGATGAATAAAAAACTAGCTGAGGATCTTGAAAAAACCCTTATTAATGAAATCGAGGAAGATATTGCCCAAGAAGAAGAAATCGAGCATGTTTCAATTGACGAGCTGCCTGACTTAGATAAACCACGTGAAGAGCTAAGGGAAGAAACTGACATTGATAAAGCTATTTACCATGAAAAAGATGGGAAAAAGGGTGAAGAAGATGAAGCATCAAGTAAGATGCAAGCCCCAGAAGGTGAGGCTGAACTTAATAAGCCACCTGAAATTATAAAGAAAAAACGAAGATCAGGGTTATTGGCTTTTATATTTCTTTTAGTTTTATTAATTGCTGGAGCTGTGGCTACTTTACTCATCACTAAACCAGGCTTTCTTTTTAAGAAAACCCCCCCCCAACAGCAACCTGTTGATATGGGAAATACAAGGCTTGCCTTTAAGGATATAGCAGGCTTCTTTAAGGAGTCGGATAAAGTGGGTAGGCTATTTATTATTAAAGGCATGGTAGTAAATAACTACCCGGAGACCAGGGGCTTTATTAGGATAAGATCAAACCTGGTAGATTCAAGTGGAAAGATAGCGCTAAGTAAGACAGTTTATGCGGGTAACCCCTTGACCGACGATGAACTGAATTCACTCCCCATGAACGAAATAAACGCGCTGTTAATGAATAAGTTAGGAAAAGCCAAAATGAACGTGAACATATCGCCAAAGTCTTCTATACCATTTACAGTTGTTTTTGATTCCTTGCCGAATGATATGAACGAATTTACAGTGGAAGCGGTTAGCTCTTTTCCGTCTGGAAAGTAGAATGCAATAAAATCCTTTATTTTAATTTTATACGTTTGTGGCGCCCTTAATTTATCTTCAAACTATTCTGACATTACTATTTCATAAAAATGTTGAAAAATAGCTGGATTTATCTTTAAAAACACCATATTTTTTTATTCTCATCATACCCTTGATAGTAAACCTATGGATATATTTTAGAAGACTCCGGTTCTGTTCAAGAAGTTGCTATATCTTTAGGGTTACGTTAGCTATCTTTTTATGTTTCCATAATGGACAGCAATGGACAGCGATTAGTTTTTCGAAACCTTGAATGAAGGGTAACACGTTTTTAGAGTATATAATAGCATACTGTTAGACCAGGAAATTTTTCAGGAGATACATAGATTTACTTTTACCTTAAACAATGTGGCTGCTAAAAATAAGTAATGTTTTAAGCTTTGGAATGAATTATATAAAATGATTTGCAGGCCAATAGTATATAGATAAGGTACATAAGTTATTAAGAGTATAAAGGAACTATGATGCTTGACATAAAATTTGTGCGTTCAAATATTGACAAGGTAATGGAGATGTTGGATCAAAGAGGTTATGATCTCGATCTATCGGGATTTAAAGCCCTGGATGAGAAGAGAAGATCTATTTTGACAAACCTTGAAAAATTTAGAAATCAACGTAATACGGTTTCTGATAAGATAGCCTCTATGAGAAAGAGTGGAGAAGATACGAAAACTTTCATTTCAGATATGAAGGATCTTTCAAAAAAAATCAAGGATATAGAAGCGGATATCCCGGCCGTTGAAGATGAGCTAAACAAACTTTTACTGTTTATCCCAAATCTTCCTCATAAATCAGTGGTATTTGGAAAAAGCTCTGATGATAACCCTGTCTTAAGGGAGTGGGGGGATATAAAAGATTTCGACTTTAAGCCACTACAACACTGGGAAATTGGGGAAAGATTAAATATTCTTGATTTCTCGAGGGCGGCGAAGATTGCAAGGAGTCGATTTTCCCTGCAAAAAGGATTAGGTGCAAGATTGGAGAGGGCACTGATTAATTTCATGCTCGATATTCATACCAAGCATCATAATTATAAGGAGATTTTGCCGCCATTTCTTGTTAACACAGACAGTATGACCGGGACGGGTCAGCTTCCTAAATTCAGTGACGATTTATTTAAGGTTGAAGGCTGGGATCTCTTTCTTATACCTACCGCGGAGGTGCCAGTAACGAATATCCATCGAAATGAGATAGTATCATCCGATGAACTTCCTATTAAATATGTTTCTTATACGCCATGCTTCAGGTCAGAAGCGGGCTCGTATGGTAAGGATACAAGAGGCCTCGTTAGGCAACATCAATTTAACAAGGTAGAACTGGTAAAATTTTGCCTGCCCGAGGATTCAGACCGCGAGCTGGAATTATTGACTGAAGATGCAGAGGAAATATTGCAGCGATTAGAGCTTCCATACAGGGTAGTATCCCTTTGCACGGGGGATCTGGGTTTTTCCTCTGCAAAAACCTACGATATAGAGGTTTGGCTTCCTGGCCAAAGATTATTTAGGGAAATATCTTCCTGCAGTACCTTTACGGATTTTCAGGCAAGAAGGGCTAACATACGCTTCAGGAGAAAAAAGGGAAAGGGAAATGAGTTTGTTCATACACTTAATGGCTCAGGCTTAGCTGTTGGCAGAACACTCGTAGCAATACTTGAGAATTATCAACAGGCTGATGGAAGTGTTGTTATCCCAGGGGAGTTAAGGCCTTACATGGATAATGGGTCTATTATAAAGGCTAGCTAGCATGCAGCGAAAGAAAGCTAATAAAATTTTGATATAGTAAAAGGTGAAGGCGCTGTATTATTCTTGAACTAATTTCACGTAAAAGCTGACGATAAACTTGACGGGAGCAATTGCAATGGTTGATATGAATATAATCTACCGTAAAATTGATAGTTTCAGAGATGAAATAATTGAAATGCAGAGAGAGCTAACTGCACGACCTGCATTAGGCCCTTTAAACGGGGGAACGGGAGAGCACGACAAGGCTGCTTTTGCGAAAAAGCGGCTTGCAGCTCTAAAGCCTGACAACCTTCTTGAAATTAATGCCCCTGATAAACTTGCAGCTCATGGGCATAGACCCAATTTAGTTGCCACCTGGAATGGTGCTAGAGAGGGAAAAAACATATGGATACTTAGCCATCTGGATATTGTGCCACCAGGAGATTTTTCATTATGGAAAACTAATCCATATAAAATGGTAGTTGAAGGCGATAAAATAATTGGCAGAGGTGTTGAGGATAATCAGCATGGAATAGTAAGTTCTTATTTCGCATTAAAAGCGCTTATTGATTTAAAGATTCAATTTTCAGGAAATATCAATCTTGCCTTTGTCGCGGATGAAGAAACAGGAAGCAAATTCGGCTTAGAGTATCTTGTTAATGAGAAAAGGGAACTTTTTTCCGTGGATGATCTGATAATTGTTCCGGACGGAGGCAATGATGAGGGAACAATGATAGAGATAGCAGAAAAGGCAATGCTTTGGCTAAAATTTGTCATTACGGGTGTTCAATGTCACGCAAGCACACCGAAAAAGGGTAAAAACAGCCTTTTTGCTATGGCCATGCTCATTTTAGAAATGGGCAAGCTAAAGGAAAAATTCACTATTAAAGATCCTGTCTTTAGACCAGAGGAATCAACATTTGAACCAACAAAGGTAGAAGCCAATGTCCCTAATGTGAATACGATTCCTGGCAGGGATGTTTTTTATTTAGACTGTCGTATTTTACCAGACTATAAGGTAGATGACGTTATCGAAGAGGCAACAAAAATAAGCAAGAACCTTGCAACAAACCTTGACTTACAGATAGACATTGAGCCAATACACAGACAGGACGCAGCGCCGTCAACGCCAGCGGATTCTCCGGTAGTTACTATACTTGAAAATGCAATTGAAAGGGCGACTGGTCTAAAGGCAAAACCTATGGGAATTGGCGGAGGTACAGTAGCCGCATTCTTTAGAAACGCTGGTTTCCCAGCGGCTGTATGGTCCACTACGTCGCCTACTGCACATCAACCAAACGAATATTGCTCGATAAAAAACCTGATTAGTGACGCCAAGGTTATGTCAACGGTATTTCTCAATGACGAAAACAGTTCGTAGGGAATTAAAAAGAGTAAATATTTCGAAAAAAGGCCTTTCTGATGTTTGCATGTTGTAGTTCTTAATGGAGCAGCTAAGAGATTGCTAAATTACTCCTGCTTTTTGAATGAATTCATTCAACCTTTTTAAGGCCTGGGGCGTTGATCCCTCGTCGCTCCAAAAGAGAACCTTCTACGCGGTAAAACTGAATAAACGCCTTAAGATAATCTACTACTGATTGCACCTCGTTTATTTTACTAAGTAGAAGATCACGCTGGGCCTGCGCCACAAAGAAGTTGGTAGAATGGCCTACACGGAATTTTTCAGTTTCAACTCTAAGTTTTTCCTCTTCAAGCCTTCTAGTAGCAGTGCTTGCCGATATTTGCTCCCTTGTTCGATTAACCTCGATATAGGCATTTCGGACGTCAAACTCAATTAACTGTGTCAGGTTGTTCAATGCCATCTCTGCTTGATCACGGCGGAGGAAGGACCTTTGGTGCTGCGCCCTAGCATCACGGTTACATAGAGGATATTCCAGGTTGAGACCTATCATCACATCATAGTTTTCCTCAGAGATATCATTAGCAGCGTTTACAAAGGAATCAGAATACCCGGTCTTTCCCAGAGAGATAAAGAGATCCATCCGCGGTAGAAGCCCGTTTTTTGTGCGAACTATTTCAAGATCCTTTTGTTTCATTTCTAGTTTCGCCTGATTAATCTCGGGACGTATGCTCGTGGCTAACAATACATGTGATTGAACTTCATCAAGCTCTATTTTTGGCAGGGCAGGGGGATGAACCAAAATGACATCCCTATTCCAGAGCGAATCACCTGATGGGTTAAGTAACCTAAGCAATTTAAGCCTTGCAGATTCCTGCAAGCTTCTGGCATTGATTAGTTCCTGTTGCTGGGCTGCCAATTCAGCCTGTAAAGCAGCGAGTTCTGCCTCTGCCATGGTGCCTACTTTTATCATCTCTTCAGTCTCGGCAATCTGCTGCTTTGCGACCTTTACTGACTCCAGTACAATCTCAATCTGACGCCGGGCAAGGGCATAATCCCAGTAGGCAGTTTCAACCTGTGCTACCAATGCCTCGCTAAATCCCCGGAGCTCGTAGTGGGATATGTCAGTGTCAATTTGCGATTGACGAAGCTGGGCCAGATTAACCTCTGATCCGAATCCACGAAGCAGTGACTGAGTGACAGATAGGCCCAAGCGGGTTGATGAAAAGGTTTTGTAATATAAATCAGAATCTGTGGTCTCAACAATAGCATCCGCCTCAAGAAAGGTACCTGTGGGAAAGAACTTTTTAAGCGAGATGATTCCCTCATATATATAACTGGTTGAATGGCCACTGTACCCTTCAGGTTGCTTTAAAAGCTCAGCTTTGTTTCTAAGGCCAGAAATTTCAGCCTCTATAGTTGGATCAAATACGGCACGTAGTTGTTGCTCAATGGTTTTTTGAATAAATGGATTAATCTTTTCCACAGAGAGTGAGCGGTTGTTTTCCAATGCTATGAGTATGGCTTTTTCTGGCGTTAGTTTTATCGGGCCTCTTTCAGGTATGTTCAAAGCTTGAACATCTTTAGGTTTGATCTCAGCCGATACGGGACTATATTTTGGTGGATAAGAGTAAGATGAAATTTTTTCCGGTCTTGGCGATAATTTTTTTGTGGTTACACAGGATATTGTTGAAACTAAAAAACTCACAATAATTACCGTAGATACGCTTTTAAAAAGTAACATGGGCATTATTTCATCTCCTTGCCACTGGTGTTTTTGAGCAAATTTTCAGTCTTATGTTCAATGTCAATATTGTGCTCTTTTATTTTCTTTCGCTCAAAAAGTGCATAGATGGTGGGGACGACTAAAAGTGTAATCAAATTAGAACTTAACAGGCCTCCTATGATTGCCCTTGCCATAGGGGCTTGAGCTTCACCTCCCTCACCTATGCCAACAGCCAAAGGTGTCATTGCTAACATCGTGGTTGTTGAAGTCATCAGGATTGGTCGTAGTCGCCTTCTGCCTGCCTCCATGATGGCCTCTAAAGCTGGTAGACCATCTCGGCGACGCAATAAGTTTGTATGGTCCACCAACAGTATCGCATTGTTTACCACAATGCCCCCTAGCATTATGCACCCGATATAGGATTGGATATTGAAGGTCGTGTTTGTTAGAAAGAGCATAAGTATAACACCTATAGCAGCAAGGGGTACGGAAAACATCACCACAAAAGGATATCTTAGAGATTCATAAAGAGATGCCATTACCATATATACCAGGATAAGGGCTAGCACAAAACCCATTAAAAGCTCACGAAAGGATTTTTGCTGTTCTTCATAGTCTCCCCCAAAAAGGATACTGAAATCTATAGGTGTGGGTATTGATTTAAGGCCTTCCCTTATATCGCTCAAAACGGACCCCATATCCCTCCCGCTTATATTAGCTGTAACGTAAGTCACGCGCTCTTGATCTTTGCGTTCTATAAGGACAGGCCCTTGCCTGGGGTGAACATTTACTACATTTCGGAGCACGACCCTTTCCCCATCTGCATTGGTAATAGGGAGGTCAAGGATTTCTTGAAGGCTCTTCTTTTCTGCTTCCTCGATTTTTACCCTGATTGTATATTCATCCCCCCCCTCCCGATAGTATCCTGCACGTGTCCCGGAAATAACTGTTTGAAGCATGTTAGCAATCTTAGACACCGTTAACCTCATGTCAGCCGCCTTCTGCCTATCCACTACAATAAGCTCTTCCGGGGTTCCAGTCTCGCGGCTTATCTTTGTATCGGTTATGCCTTCCGTCCCTTTTATCACTTCCTCAACACGGCGAGCGAGTATGTCTGATGTTTCAAGGTTATGTCCACGCACCTCAATCTGGACTTTTTCATCTTCTCCTGTGCCCATTCGAAGCAAAAAAAGCCCTTGCCCCGCACGAGTTCGGACTTCAACACCGGGAATATCTGTGAGTTTTTTACGCAGGACCGCTGCAATCTCCTCGCTAGAACGATCTCTTTCTTTAATAGGCTTGAGTGCAATTCGCAGTTCACCTGTGTTGGAACCCCTGGCACGCCACGTAGAGCCACCAATGAATGCTACGGTATTTTTAATTTCCGGAACCTCTTGTTCGACTATGGCCTCGATCTTCCGGAAGCTTTTATTCAAAAAATCAAGCCGTGTGCCTACGGCCATCTCCGCAGAAACCCTTACTTCACTTTCATCTGAGCTGGGCATTAGTTCAACTCCTACCAAGGGAATTAAAAAAAGACTGCCCAGGAGCATTAAAAATGCACTCCCTAATGTCAATATCCTGTGATGAAGGGCAAAGTTGAGAATACTTATGTATTCATTTTCAAGCCAGGCAAACCATTCTCCCGTTGCATGTAAAAATCTTTTACCTTTATAAGAACCATTATTTGAATTAACATTTACAGGAGCCCTTACCTGGCTCGTAAGCATGGGCAAAAGTGAAAGGGCTACAAGCAAAGAGCAGCCTAAAGAAAAACTCACGACGTAAGAGAGCTGCTTAAACATAATCCCAGACATCCCCCTCATAAAGATGAGAGGTAAAAAGACGACTAGCGTGGTTAGGGTGCTTGCAATTACTGCGGCTATTACCTCTTGACTTCCTTCAACAGCAGCGGACTTAGGGTTTTTACCCGACTCTCTAAGCCGATAGATATTTTCCAGCACTACAATAGCATTGTCTACCAGCATACCTATACCAAGCGCAAGGCCCCCCAAGGTCATCAGGTTCAATGTAAAGCCGCCAAAATACATCAATGCAAAGGTTGCAACCATAGATATAGGGATCGTAACTGCAATAATGGCTGTGCTGAGTATATTTCTCAAGAAAAGCAGGAGGACGAATACAGCTAAAATTCCACCGTAGAAAATTGTTGTACCCACATTAGTTATGGATCTTTTAATGTAATCCGAGCTGTCAATAATAGGTATAATATTAAGCTGAGGTATATCTTTGTTGATTTGCTCAATCTCTTTTAGCACCTTCGTTGCTACATCAACCGTGTTTTTTCCTGATTGTTTGCTTATTGATAGACGAAGGCCAGGGTTGCCATTCACCCTGACAATTCGAGTTACCTTTTCCCAGGCATCCTTTACGGTTGCAATCTCTTTCAGTTGAATCGGGACTCCTTCCCGCATTGCAACTACAGTATTTTCCAATTCATTTAGATTAGTGTAAATGCCCGGCGTTCGGATAGTTATATCAAGTGCCCCTTGTTCTATGGTGCCAGCAGGAAGATTGATATTCTCCTCCTTGAGACGCGTTAAAAGCTGGTCTATTGGTAAATTCAGGGCCTTTATCTTTTCTGCGTTCAGGTTGACATGGATTTCCCGATCAAGCCCACCCCTGATATCTAAAGACGCTACTCCGGGGATACGCTCTATACGGTTTTTAACCTGATTGTCTATTATTCTTCTTATTTGTATGGGGTCTAAATTGCTGGATACCCCCATTATTAATATAGGGAAGGCTGCAAGGTCAAATTTCCTTAGTCTTGGCTTTTCCGCATCTTCAGGGAGAAACGGGGTTACACGATCCAGCCGGTCCCGGATGTCATTCGCAGCCTCATCTAAATTTGAACCCCATGTAAAAAGAACCCGAACGTTGCTTTGGCCCTCAGCAGAGAAAGATGTAACCTGCTCGACCCCCGGCACAGCGGCCATTGCCTCTTCTACTGGCCTTGTAATCAGCTCCTCAACCTCTTCCGGACTGGCATTCTCATATTCAGTTGTTATGCTTACAGTAGGGTACGTTATATCGGGCATCAGATCAATGGAAAGCCTGGACAGGGAAACACCACCCAAAATTATGACAATCAGAGACACCATAATGGTCAGGACTGGTCTTTCGACAGAGAATCGGGATATGTTCACGATTTATCTTCCTCTGTAAGCCCTTTTACCGGACTTGTATCTTTTTCAACACCTGCTTTAGTATCAGAAGGCTTTTCCCCTGGTATAATAATAGGGGTGCCGTCTTCCAATAAATGATGTCCTAACGTTACAACCAAACCGGCGAGAGGGGGATCCAGGACCTCCGCGCGCACAGTATTCACTATACCAACCTTAACCGGGATAAAACGGGCTTTCTGGTTCTGGAGATCGGCCACAAAGACACCCTGCGCCTCGCTTCTCTTTATAAGTGCTTCCACAGGGATTAACGTAGCCTTTTCATGCTTGTCAAACTCTATTTCAACCCGTACAAACATACCGGGCTTAAGAATCTTTTCCAAGTTCGGTACTTCAACCTCTACCCTAGCCTCTCTGGACTTTTCCTTCAAAAAAGGGGCTATTCTTATAACCCTTCCGGAGAAGGTTCGATCAGGGAAGGCGTCAGTTGAAATAATCGCCTCAAGGCCTACCTTGATTTTAGGATAGTCCCTTTCTATCACGTGAATCACAGCGATAAGTTTTTCTATATCAATGACAGATACTATCGGGGTGTTGGGCGCCAGCATTGATCCTTCATCCACAAAGCGTTCTCCTATGAGCCGAAAGCCGGTATTGTTATTTTTGGTAACATGAATTTGTGTGTATGAAAGCCTTATGTCTGCCCCTTTGAGGGCGGCTGCCTTTTGCGATACATTGGCGGTGGCCACCTTTAACTTTGCCTGCTGGCTTTTAAATTCAGCCTCTGCAGCATCAAGTTGGGATTCAGAGGCGATTTTTTTCTCCCATAATGTAAAGGTCCTTTTGTACTCTTTTTCGGCCTTCTCTAAATTAGTTGTGCATTCCTGGAGATTTGCCCTGGCAACCTCTAATTCAGACTTTGCTTGTATGACCTGCTGGAGGTATTCGTCATCGTCAAGTTTTGCAACAAGTTGCCCGCTTTCTACTTTATCGCCTATATTGACAAGTATCTTTTCGAGTCGCCCTGAAATTTTTGGTGCCAAGATAAATTCAGAAAACGGATAAAGGGAGCCTGTAAAGGCTCCAATTTCCTTTATAGCACCTATTCTTACTGGTGCAACCTCCACCGCAACACTAACCTTATGAGCAGGCCTTGGTAAGTTTTTCCTGGAATTAGATACCTTTTGGTAAATGTGCCAGCCAAGAAACACTATTCCTGCAAGTATGAGAATGGTTAATAGAAATTTTTTCATATTGAAAACCTACTAAACCTATTAAAAGTTATGGAGTATTTTTATGCATGTCTAAACAAACGCAGTTACAGAGCATCATGAATTGACCAAATAGCCATCTCGACTGCTTCTTGACTGAGAAAAGGATTACATCACACAAGATTACAATAGGGAGGTCAAAATCTTTCAAAAGTTTGTAACGCTATCTTAAAATGATTTTGCATAGATGCCAAAACCTTCCAACCTTTTAAAAAAGTACATAAAATTTTGACATGGGAAATGAGCCATAAAATGTGGATTATCTTATTCAGGATGGTCTGGGTATGAGGATTGACCTCCTAACCGAAATAATATTGCTTAAACTGTCAGCGCTCCCATTTTTGCAATGGAGAATAGGTAATTTATCCCTATGTGTCAAGTGTAAAACAATAGCGTGAGGTGTTTGGTTAAAAATATATTAATAAAGTAATTCAGTTAATATGCACGTTTACTGGCTATAGAAAAATTCCCTGAGGCAATATAAGAGATATTCAGGTAAAGAGAATGCATCTATAAATAATTAAGCCAGGTTTTTTATTTTATAATCATCTTCTTCCACCTCTCCCCATTCCTTTTCCACCTCTCCCCATTCCTTTCCCTCTGCCCATCCCTCTGCCTTTTCCTTTAACGCCATCAAATTTTTGCCATTGGCTGGAGTTTCCCTTGTCGATTTCTGTCTTGGTCTCTGTTACTATCCGTCGAATTGCCGAGGAAATGGAGGAAAAAAGGCTTAGAACCATACCTGTGCCTTGTTCAAAAAAGGCCTCTGTTTTATCCTTTGTTCCAGCCTCTTCCGTGGCTTGATAAAAGTTTGATTTCCTACTTGAATTTGCCCTAATGTCTTCGGCTGCCTCAGCCTTTCGGTGCTGGTCCTTTTGTGGTCCATGAGATTCTTTTGAAGACAAAAAAGATTGCATTGCCTCATAGGCCTCATTAATTTCCTTTAATTTATTTTCAGCCTTTTGCTTCAGGCGGGGATTACTTGAGAAACGATCAGGATGCCAGATATTTACCATATCCTTGTATGCCTGTTTGAGCTCATCTGGGCCTGCATTTTTATCAAGTTCAAGAATATCAAAACATTTTTTTATATCCATTTTGCCTACCTTTTTACCAGTAATGGCATTTTAATGTGGCAGTTAATATTTCGGGCAATGCCCCGAACATGTTCATGATAATAAAACGGCCCTCTTATTTCGGCCCGGTTAAAAGATTTCTTGTGTGCGCATTGATTCCCTATAAAATTTGACATGATGCCTGCATCCAATACGACATTCTTTTTTAACATTTTAGATCATAAAATGGTATATTATTTAAATATTTAGAGCAAGTTACGGCTATATCATGGCAGTTTTTTGGCAAACGGCTTGCTGGCTCTAAAGGATTCATTGGTCAAGATCTTCATAGGTATGTTTTACGAAATGCCTCTGTGATTTCCCAAAGATCTGGTGTCAAATATTCCCTGACCTTTTTTACAAAAGCTTCAGGTATGCCTCGGTAATATGCCTCCGCTATTCCTCCGGTAATGCAGGCAAGGGTATCACTGTCACCTCCGAGAGAGACAGCGTTTCTTACTGCATCCTCGTAAGAATCCGAATCAAGAAAGGCAACTATTGCCTCAGGGACGGTTCCCTGGCAGGAAACGTCAAAGGAATAAGAGGGGCGAATTTCGTCAGTGGTACGGTTTAAGTTATAACCAAATTCATTTTCTACCCTTCTTTTGATATCATTTTTACTATAACCGTTTCTTGCAAGAAAGACAGCAAGTGCAGTTGCTTGAGCACCCTTGATCCCCTCGGGATGATTGTGGGTTATCTCTGCAGACATGTGAGCCTGCAAAAGTACGGTATCCTCTGTTGAGAAGGCAAAGCCAACAGGGCTTACCCTCATGGCAGAGCCATTTCCCCAGCTATTGTAAGGTCGATAATCATCTGAGTAAAGCCAGTAAATAAAGGACCCACCGTAGCCGGCACCCGGATAATGACAACCGATTCGTCTTATTGAATCCACATATGTGCCGCCTGAGAGAATGGCGTCAGCAATGGCAACCGTAAGTACCGTGTCATCTGTGAAGTGACATTGAGCCTGGAAAAGAGGAAAGTCTTTAGTTTTTATCGGGTTGTGCTCATAAACTGAACCGATTATGTCGCCTGCAATTGCACCAATCATCGTTGACCTTTATATATTCAAAAGTTATATATTGGCAATTTTACCTGGCATCCTAACATCAAAGAGGTACGCAGGCAGATCTATTTTTTCCACAATTTACTATAGCATTAGTCGTTTTAAAGGGAAAGCTACGATAAAATAGGATTAAGGGCGTGTCAAGTAACATTAGTTAATGATTTTTAAAAACAACACAGTAACAATAGCCTTGTTTATCTTTTAAATCCTGTTTAAAATGCAGTCGTATAGTTTTACGGTGTATAATAATATTCTATCAATAAAGGGGGTTTTTCTTTATGAATACATACAATAAGGCCGTCGTCATTGGTGGGGGGGCTTTTGGAACGGCTATATCAAATGTACTCGCTGAAAATTTTAACCAGGTTTTAATTAAGGTAAGAAGACAGAATATCTTTGATGACATGAGCAATGGAAGGAATGAATCTTATCTTCCAGGGTTACGATTATCAAATAATATACAACCAGTTATGTCATGGCATGAGATGTTTACCGGAGATGATGAACAGATCGACCTGCTCGTGTTTGCTCTTCCCTCTGCCGCCCTTTTGGAATATCTGGATACCAATTATGAGCCAATCCTAAGAATATTAAAAAAAGATGTGCCAGTTGTATCCCTCTCAAAGGGAATTGACCCACATACGCTGGAGTTAACAGATGATATATACCTTAAGTTTTTTAAGGACTTTTTAGATCACTTTACCTTTTTATCAGGCCCTTCTTTTGCCAAAGAGATAGTTGAAAGGCAAATTACCGTTGTTTCATTGGCTGGGAGATCAAAGAAGACCTTGATGAGTGTCTCAAGCATGTTGGATACTTCTTATTTTAAGACCTTGTCCTGCTATGACATAAAGGGTGTTTTGCTGGGCGGCGCTCTAAAGAATATTTTAGCTATTGCAGGGGGAATTATTGAAGGACTGGGTTTTAACCATAACACACGGGCTGCCCTGATTACTCGGGGTATTTTTGAGATGCTTCATTTCGGACGAGTATTTAATGCCATGCCGGAAACTTTTTATGGTCTGAGCGGCATGGGAGACTTGATTCTTTCGACTACTGGGGATTTAAGCCGCAATAAATTATTTGGTTTAGGCATTGCAAAAGGGATACAACCCCAGGATGTTCTAAAAAAGATGAAAACTACCGTAGAAGGCTATGAGACAACTTTAGCTGCGCATCGCCTTTCCTTAAGGTATGATATTAGGGCTAGTATTTTTAACGGTGTGCACTCTGTTTTGTATGAGAATATTAACCCATTGCAAGCGCTAAGTAAGTTAATGCGGACCTCAACACGTTTTGAATTTGGTTAAAGATCCAAGCTGTCCTTTAATAATAAATACCAAGATGACAATTACGTAAGCCGGGAGCTTTGAAAGTTGGCTTCATTCGCGCTCATAAATTTCTTTCGACCCTGCAACGTCTCGCTTCTTGGAGCGAAACGAAAATCCCGATTACGGGGTTGGAGCGAAGGGGAGCCCCCGAAGGCGGCAGACAGCAGGGTTCCTAAGAAAAACATGTAAAATCGTTCCCCATGAAGCCACGTTTCCTGTTTCTATGCTTGAGTGAAGCCCTTAC
Organism: uncultured Desulfobacteraceae bacterium; assembly: GCA_964393665.1. Taxonomy (GTDB): domain Bacteria; phylum Desulfobacterota; class DSM-4660; order Desulfatiglandales; family B25-G16; genus M55B121. The sequence goes on from CAYMVB010000155.1 coordinate 21,203, forward strand.
GTCAGTATAGTCATTGAGCCTCAGGTCATTGTTATATAATTTAGCCTTTTTTTATAATTAAACCTTTTCTACCACACTTAAAAAATTTCTGAACCAATACATATTCATGTGTTCTAAGTTCAACGGTCTCCTCCAGAACACCATCTACCTTAATTAAAAAAGCCAATTGAATATCAATTTCTTATTTAATATTTCAATTTGACTTATTAAAATAACTAATCTATTTCTATAAATCATACATTGAAAGTTTTGCACAACCCTAAAAATTGGGAAATTGACTTCATGGAGCGCGAATGAAGGCAATTTTCAAAGCTCTCACAGTATCTATCAAAATTTGCAACCGGTTGCCATCTGATTGGTTCACTGCGGCAATAACCTTGAAAAAGGAAGGATGAATGACTCAATTTAAGAACTTTTTTGCTACCCGGGTGGGAATAATCAGCGTTGGCGCCTTTATTGGGATTTTCGCCTCACTATTACAGAAATGGGGAAATCCTGGAAACATGGGCATATGCGTTGCCTGCTTTGAGAGAGATATTGCGGGTGCCATCGGGTTTCACCGTGCTGCGGTAGTGCAGTATATGCGGCCTGAGATCATAGGCTTTGTCCTGGGATCTTTATTGGCCGCATACCTCTTTAAAGAATTTCGTCCGAGAGTAGGCTCTGCCCCCATTGTCAGGTTCGTGCTTGGAGCCTTTGCCATGATTGGCGCCTTGGTCTTTTTAGGCTGTCCCTGGAGAGCCTTACTGCGACTTGCAGGCGGCGACGGGAACGCAATCCTCGGTCTCCTCGGTCTTATAGGAGGAATCTGGATTGGGACTCGATTCCTAAAAAGCGGATATAACCTGGGACGTACTGAAAAGACATACACCTCGGTTGGATGGATGCTCCCATTGATCATGATGGGCTTTCTCGTTCTTCTGCTCATCTTTCCACAAATTCACGGTAAGGCGAAGAGCGATATCCTCTTTTATAGTATAAAAGGGCCTGGATCCATGCATGCGCCCATCATCGTTTCTCTTTTGGTGGGTCTAGGCATAGGATTTCTTGCTCAGCGAAGCCGGTTTTGCACCATGGGGGCCTTCAGGGATCTAATTTTGTTTCGGGATGCCCATCTTTTTACCGGACTGGCAATCCTTGCGGTTTTTGCCTTTATAACCAACCTGGTTGTGGGACAGTTTCATCCCGGTTTTGTGAAGCAGCCAGTTGCCCATACAATGAGCCTCTGGAATTTTGGGGGCATGGTCCTCGCCGGGCTTGCTTTTTCCTTAGCAGGAGGGTGCCCCGGGCGTCAGCTTTTCCTGGCAGGTGAAGGTGATGGCGATTCTGCGGTGTTTGTTCTTGGGATGATCGTAGGGGCTGGTTTTTCCCATAACTTCGGCCTGGCCAGCTCACCCGCAGGAGTCGGGCCTTACGGAATAGCAGCCGTAATTATAGGAATACTTGTGTGTTTGTTTATTGGTTTCACCATGAGGAAAAAATAGGGGGTACACGTCATGATAACAACCGTAGATGCAAGAGGTCTTTCCTGTCCACAGCCGGTATTAATGACGCTGGATGGGTTAAAAAAGGCAGATGAAAACGAGATTTTAATACTGGTGGATACCGACACTTCAAAGGAGAATGTGAGCCGCGCTGCCAAGAGTCAGAACTGGCAAGTGAAAGAGGTTTTTGAAGAAGGCGGAGGATACCGGATTACCATTTCAAGGGAGGAGTGATGTCCTTTTTTACTGTATTTAAGCGGAAGCAGCAAGATATATACCCTGGGGAAACGACATGTGACCGGGGGCTTTTGGTATTCGAGAACACAAGCGAGGTTATCCGAGCAGAGAGGGTGCTAAAGGCCAAGGGCTGGAACATTAGGGTCATGGGGCCGCCACCGGAAATCCGGAGCGGATGCGATTTAGTAATCGAGATCCCGCTTATCGAGGAACTTAATATCCTGAGGTCCCTTCAAAAGGAGGGCGTGCTGCCGAGGGAGGTAGTTCCGGTAACCAGTCCCTTGCTTCATCCTGTTGACCTGTTCAAGGTCAAGTACATCGACAGGTATCTCATGGTGAGGGCAGCGAATATGAAACTGACCGTTGACATGAGAACTACAATTATTGTGAATGTCTCAGGCGGAGGGTGCCCAGATGTTCCCTACCTCGCGCAAGAGATGGTGGGAAGGAAACTTATGGAGGCGCCAAGTCCTCGGGAAATCGGGCACACCTTATGTGGCTATGCCCTTCAGCTCGCGTATGAGGAGGTGAGTAGCAAATGCATGCAATAATTGGAACTGTTCCTGTGGAAGATTTTCCCTTGGTGGCTGGAGAGGCAAGCCTTGCGGGGGATGAGTTTTTCATTCAAGATTACAAGGCCCCGGTTAATAGAGGAACCCCTGCCCTCATAGCAGCCGCCATTAAGGCAGGAGAGGTATTAGGACTGCCTGCCCCTTATTGCTATCTTATAGGTGATATTGGCCGTGGAGATGGCAGCAGAAGGCTTTATGAGTTCTTAACAGGTCATATAGGGGAATCTGACTTTGAGACAATTACATTTCATTATCTCCAGCCCGATGTTCATTGGCACAATAGGGTACTTGAGGTATTAAATAAAAGGATGCGGCGACCTCGTCTCATAGCCGATGCCGGTTTCATGTATGCGGCAAAGATGAGCGGAAGATCCCTGGAATATGATCTTTTCACACCTGATGTCGGTGAATTGGCATTTCTGGCAGACGAAGAAGCGCCTCATCCCTTCTATACCCGGGGTTTTATCCTCCATGAGGAAGACAAGATTCCTGAATTAATACAACGTGCTTATGAACATAAAAATGCCGCGCGACACCTTTTGGTCAAGGGAGAGAGGGACTACATTTCCAGCCAGGAAGGTATTCGGGAGATTGTTGACCATCCTTCAGAGGAGGCAATGGAGGTGATTGGTGGTACAGGAGATACGGTAACCGGGATTGTTGCAGCGCTCATCACTGCCGGTATGGAAATTGTTGATGCCGCACATGTTGCTGCAAAAACAAACAGGCTTGCCGGATACTATGCCAGACCCACACCTGCTACACAGGTGATGGAAATTGTGCCTTTCATACCACGGGCCCTGGAAGAGGTGCTCCATGAAAAGCGAAAGCCTGATGCAGCAGGGGAAAGCCCTTCAATGGAAAGTGGCTTGATAAGCCCTGATATGACCGTGCTGGACGTGATAAGGCGTTATAGGCACACAGAGTCCGTGTTCAAGAAATATGATGAGAAGGCCGGTGAATGTATCTGCTGCAATGCCCTCTTTGAGCCTCTTGAAAATATGGCTGCACAATACGATCTGAACCTTGACGACCTTCTGGCAGAGCTTGAGGAAAGTATCTTGATTGACCCATGATTGCATCTCTCATATCTGAGGAGGCACGTATAAAATCGTCATACTCTAAGGCCTTTAATGTGTCGATTTTTTCCCTTCCCTTTGAGGTAAGGTTTTCGAGCAGTGTTTACAAGAAATTATGGTATTTTTTTAGCTATATTGGGATTTAGATAAAGAAAGAGAACAATGACTAATAAAGAATACATACGGCTCACCCAGACTGTCAGCGGCTCGGGTTGAGCCTGTAAGATAGGTCCGGAGGACCTTGCGAAAGCCTTAGACGGATTGCCGCTTATCTCCAACCCAAACCTTATTGTAGGAATGGAGCATGCGGAGGATGCAGGGGTGTATCAACTTACAGAGGATCTGGCGATTGTACTCTCACTGGATTTTTTTACCCCCATTGTTGATGATCCTTATACCTTTGGCCAGATCGCTGCTGCCAACTCGCTATCAGATATCTATGCCATGGGAGGAGTACCGATTACAGCTATGAATATTATCTGCTTTCCTATAAAAACAATGGATATTTCTATTCTTCAGGAGGTTCTCAGGGGTGGGTTGGATAAGATGCGGGAGGCAGGAGTGCCACTAGTCGGCGGCCATAGCGTTGAAGACAATGAGTTTAAGTATGGCCTCTCTATAACAGGCACAATCCATCCACAAAAGATTATCTACAACAGGGGCGCAAGGGTGGGGGATAAGCTTATCCTCACTAAGCCTTTGGGCACGGGCATTATTAATACCGCCCTTAAAGGCGGACTGGCCGATGAGAATTCAGTGGCGGAAGCAATATCATGTATGAGCAGTTTAAACAGGAAGGCAGCGGAGCTTATGGCTAAGGTAGAGGTAAACGCCTGTACGGATGTCACAGGCTTCGGCTTACTTGGCCACGCCTGCGAGATGATAAAGGGAGAGGATGTTGGAATGATACTATACTCGTCAACTATTCCTATTCTACCCGGAACAGAGGATTATGCTATGATGGGGTTAATCCCTGCAGGAACCATCCGGAATCGGGACTATAGCCTGCATATGATAAGGCGCTCTGCCGAGGTAACCGACGAGAGGCTTCTGATCCTGTTCGATGCCCAGACATCAGGAGGGCTGCTCATTTCGGTGCCTGCCCCGCAATCACTTAGCCTGCTTGAAATGCTTCATCGAGAAGGCGTAAAAGAGGCAGCTATTATTGGTGAGATCGTGGCACAGCCAAAGGGGATAATTGCTATAACGTAAGTGCATGTGTTTATTGGGAATGATTGTTCAGGGTTGATGCTATAGGTCTGGGAAAGACCCTGCAGATTGAATGGTTTTTGGATGAATCTATCGCAGCCCCTGCCCATAATTGCCTGGGCGTCTCCATTTCCCATCTTTATTTTTCCCGATGGGATATCCTCCACCGTGCGTTTTAGGTTCACGTATTCATATTCAGGGACAACATTTTCAACAGACCACAGGCTTTCCTGAAATTTAGAGCGGATAGGTATCTCTTTTTTTGTTCGAGCAAAGAGATTGAGGCTCCTTTCAAGCAATCCTTCAGATCTGTGGGCTTACCTTACTCCCCAACGCCTTTAAGATACTCGATACAGGGGCATGCAGGAGGCCAAGAAGATTTTTCCCCGGCAGGGCAGATATCCGGGAAATAAATTCCCTACAAGGTAATGTAAAAAATTTTTTATAAATTTTTGTAATATTTACAATGATATACACAAGATGAGCAATTGGCATGATTTTCGCTATAGTATTGAACAATAATTCTGTTTAAAACCTAACGGCAATAATTTTTTTGGGACAAACTAGTAATGGGCGGAGCAATATGGATTTCAATGGAGTAAAAAGTCCTGAATCGAAGACGATCAAAGGCTCTATACCTCAATTAAAAAAGGCGAAGCTAAAAAATACCTTATATAAAAAGGAAATACAGCATACGACTTTAGAGAAACCCGCCTTACGCGGATTCATGTCTGTGCCCTTTGACGGACCAATTTCGGATGAAATCCTGTTCACCAATGAAGAGCCCAGGGCTGTGCCCTGGTCAGTGCCATGGGCTGATGTCATGATGACGTTATTTGTCATTTTTGCGGCGCTCTATGTCTTTAAGTCTCCAATTATGGAAGAAGTGGTGAATCATCAGGAGGTGCGGACAGAGTATGTTGAGAGAGCAAAAACTATTCCCCAGGGCATCGCTGATGCGCAATTCCACGGAAAAAAGAGTATTCAAGATATCTATGATCTGAGCATGCAGAAACTGAGCTCTGTATCTTCAATAGAGCTGGTGCCTGACAAGGCTGTCAGGATAATTCTGATGAGCGACCTGCTTTTCGACCTGGGCGAGGCAAACATTAAGGAAGATGCGAAGGCATCATTGAGGGAGGTCGCGGAGGTCCTCCGTCAAACCGAATACATGGTTAACGTGGCAGGACATACGGATGATCTTCCTATCAGTACAATGGAATTTCCTTCAAACTGGGAGCTATCAACAGCCAGAGCAGTTCAAGTCGCACGTTTCCTCATGAAAGATATGGATATACCTGAAGAGAAATTTTATGTAACAGGGCATGCTTTGTATCAGCCGGTTAAACCAAATAGTAGTGATATGAACAGGGCAGCTAACAGGCGCGTTGAAATTATTATAACAAAGGAAAGACCTCGTGGGGCCAATGAAGAGGTTCAACAAGAATAATTATTGTATCTGTTGCCTGAGGAGCATTACTTTTTTTCCTTGAGAGTATACTTGTTATGCCCTTTGTAAAGCTTATCATTAGCTGTCAGTTGGCAGGGTTGCAGGGACAACAAAAAAAGGAGTTTGAACGTGGAAAGAAATACCCTTATAGGCATTACAGCCAGTATCTTACTTCTTGTTTTAGGCTTCGTAATCAATGGAAGCATAGGGCTTTATTTTAACCTCGTTTCCATGTTGATAGTTTTTGGTGGTGTCTTTGGCGCTGCCTTTATCAGTTTTAGGTGGGAGCGCCTTGTCATAGTTTACAGGGTGCTTCGCTCTTTGTATAGAACAAAGATTAGAACGCCGGAAGAGATAGTAGAGACATTGGTGGATCTTTCAGTTAAAAGCAAGATTAACGGAATATTGTCTCTCCAGAATGACCAGGAAGAAACATCGATTAATTTCTTGAAACGTTCGCTCGGGTTGCTCGTCGATGGTTTCCCAAGGGAACAGATACGTGAGATATTAACTACGGAGATGTATTTTTTTAAATTACGCAGACAGGAATCCGAAAGGGTTCTGAGGACTATTGCCGAGGTATGTCCTCCATTTGGGCTTATCGGGAGTATTGTGGGCCTTCTTGGATTATTTTCAGCAGGGTATGATGATGCGAGCATTCTTAGGGCCATTGCAACCGCCCTTACGGCTACGGTTTATGGAGCTGTCCTGGCATACTTCCTGTTTATCCCCTTTGCGGCCCATATAAGAGAGAGAACAGACAACGAGCTACTTTTACAAAAGATTATACTTGAAGGGGTGATAGCCATAGAAAGTGAACTTAAACCAAGGATGCTTGAATTAAAGCTGAAATCATTCTTGACGCCGTCTTCAAGGGCGGGAAGCATTGTCTCCCTGGAGCGTATAAGGGAGCGATTCAAGGTTAAGGAAGAGGAAGATAAACTCCCGTCTATTGAAAAGAGGCCTTTAGCCAAATCGTAGTGCTGCCCTTAGTAATGCCGTACTTTTTTTAGTCAGCCCAAATATACGGAACAGATGTATGGGTCGTTATGGCGTCTTCCTGCAATTCAAAATGGCATTGATATTTTTCTGAGCCCAGTCATCCACCCTTCTTTCCTTTTCTACATAATCGATGAGCTTATCTGAGATATGCCTGTTTTTTAATAAAGCCGCCACAGCCTTTTCTGCTCCATCCTTTAATTTCAAAGGGTTTATGTAGATAATTCCGTCTTCTTCTCCAAAACCCTTCTGGCTCAACACCCTCGATGCACCACTTGTGCTCAGGGCAAGGATGCCGCGATCCGCAGGGCTTTTATATTTTTGTGAAAGGATATATTCAAAGGGAACAAGGTTCATGCCGTCTTCGAGGGGGGTGACAAGCATAACATCAATCTCCTTCATAAATAGATAATTCTGGGGCGCAGGAATTCCTTTTTCTATAAGGATAATCGGGGAGTTAGGCAATTTTGCGTTTTTTTTCATGACCTCTTGCTTCACCATCATACTGAGGTTTTGATAGTCTAAATTATCAGACCTGCTCGGTGATGTGACCTGATAAAGTCGGGCATCCTTTTTTAACGTGCGCAAATGAATAAAGGCATACTGAAAGATGCCCAGCCTCTCCACCAGCCCCTTGGTATAATCACACCTGTCAAGCCCTCCAAAGATATATTTCCCGGCCTCCCTGTCATTATATATTTTTTTATAAAGACTCTCCTTGCCTAATTTATAGTTCAGTCTTTTTTTCGCCGAAACCTCAGAAATGATTGTATCTACATCCAGGCCTATGGGAAAGGCACCAATAGTGGTTACACGATCCCGATTAATAATTTCGTAAGATTGTCCATCCACTCTTATCTTAACGGGAAACCATTCCTCCAATGCCTCA
>CAYMVB010000156.1:0-6348 GCA_964393665.1 uncultured Desulfobacteraceae bacterium
GTTATAATATGTTCGAGTCCATATCCCACCTCAATACGAACCTTGCGCTCCGTTAAAGCAAGAAGGATCATGACCCCTTTGTCTTTTCCCTTCTCGCCTACGCCCCACTTTTCATAGAGGCGGTTAGTAAAATCATCAATATCATCACCGCCAATATCCTTCAGGGTTACTACGGTAAGCGTGGAACTGGTCTTGCTTAAAACCTCCCGGGCAAAGAGGCTCATTCTTTGCTCATATTCCTCCGGTATAATATCGGCAAAATCATTTATAAGACCTTTTGGGGCAGGAAATTGATCTGCTGATGAAGAGGGTGAATATAAAATTAATAGCAGAAGGAAAATTCCTATGGGGATATATAAAAACTTTTTGTCTAATGTATGAATCACAGGTTTAAGTCTTTCAATTTTTCTATCGCCTCTTTCTGGCTTTTATTGAGTTTTTTTGGCACTGCCACCTGTATTCTTACATATTGATCGCCTCTGCCTTTTGCCCCCATATGCGGCATTCCATTTCCCTTCAGCCTCATCTTCGAGCCGCTCTGGGTTCCTGCAGGTATCTTGAGATTAAGCCTTTTTCCATCAATTGTTGTGACCCCTATCTGAGTCCCCAACAAAACCCCTGAAAAGGGAACCTCTTTATTGACATAAAGGTCATCGCCTTCCCTCTTGAATACAGGGTGATCCAGGATTTTTATCTTTATATAAAGATCTCCTGGAGGCCCGCCATCCCTTCCTGGTTGGCCTTTACCACTAACCCTCAGCTTTTTCCCATCAGTTATACCAGGCGGAATCTTTACCTTTATCTGCTGATTAATTCCATGTAAATTATACGAAATAGTCTTTTGTGTTCCATTAAAAACATCTTCCAGTTGAACAGGAAGCTCCATAACAGCATCCTGCCCCTTTAAGCCACCGGTATGGCCGGCAGGGTCACCAAAAAGGGAGTTAAATGAAAATCCACCACCCGTGTTATAGCCTGGGGCCTTATTCGCCTTTGAAAAACTCTGGGTAAAAACCCTGGAGCCACCTCCCCTCTTCCAGCCTCCCCCAAAATCTCCAAATCCGAACTCTTTGAAGATGTCGCTAAAATTAAAATTACTAAATATATCCTCCTGGCTAAATCTCTGCTGAAATCCATCGGCTCCAAATGTATCATACTGCTTCTTTTTTTCAGGATCACTCAATACTGCATAGGCCTCACTTAACTCTTTAAATTTCTCCTCAGATTCTTTATTGCTGCTATTTCTATCCGGGTGGTATTTTAAGGCAAGAGTCCTGTAGGCCTTCTTGATTTCATCCTTAGTTGCTGATTTGCTTACACCCAATATTTTATAATAATCCTTGCTTGACATCTTCTATAGTAATCTCATTAAAATGTTAAATATTATAAAACCCCAGTTACTTACAGATAATTCTCCTTTACCTATACCACTAAAATAAGCAGGGTTAGTAATAAAGTCAACAAAGAATCCCCCAAGGAAAATGCCTTACTTTTTGGTGCCCCTTACAGATACAGTCTTTGCCTCTATCCCACCCCGTGCACGCCAATCAATGGTAACAGTAAGCCATACAGGCCTGCATACTTTAAATAACAAATCTGCTATTTCCTCAGTAATATACTCCTGCCAGTTCTTCTTATTCCTCCAGCTCATCAGGTAGTCCCTTACTGATTTGCTTTCCAATATGGTATCTTTTGGTTTATATCTTATAGTGACAACACCCTGATCATGCCTCTCAGAAACAGGGCAAAGGGACTGAAATTCTGGGTATCTCCACTCGATAAATGGCTCATGCCCTCTTGCAGCTATAGTAACCACCTTGCTGTCTTCAGGCACCTCAAGATCTACATTTGATGCACTTGAATAATCTGTCATGAAAAATTACCCATTTTTAATTAGCATCATCTAATCTTATAAACTTATATAAATTGAAAAAATTTTCATAACATGTCAGTATTAACATATCGCAAGACTGTAAAGAGGGCAATCACTTTATGCTGTGCTTTAAAAGATATATCTTCCCTATAGCAACAATGACATTGATTTTTACCCTTCTTCTTTTCAAAGACGTGGGGTTCAATGATTTCACTGAAAAAAGCGCCAGTGCAAAAAATTGTTTAGTCAGCATGGATAAATCAAAAATAAAACCCGATGATGGAGACAGCTTTTTTTATAACGATATTACCATTAGAGTTTTAGGTATAGACACACCCGAGATCCTACACAAGGATCATGGTATATTTGAAGACCAGCCTTATGGTAGAGAAGCAGCCAAAATGACTGCTGATATCTTTGCCAAGGCTGAAACTATCTTCTATATACCACTCAAAAACGATAAATACGGGCGACTTTTATCACATATTTTTGTTGATGGGGAGCTCTTATCCGTTCTCTTGATAAAAGAAGGTTTAGCCTATGAAACAATATCCTATTATGGAGATAATGGTTTCCCAGACCTTGCAGAAATGATTTTAAAGGCGGCTCGCAACTCAAAGCAACCAAAATTTGAAAAACCGTATCAGTGGCGAAGGAAACATCAGGCAGTAAAATGAAAGAAAAAAATACATCAATGCTTGAAGTTATAACTACGCATATGAATGCCGACTTTGATGCACTGGCATCAATGGTCGCTATTAAAAAGCTCTATAAAAATGCTGTCATTGTATTTCCAGGATCTCAGGAGAAAAATTTGAGAAATTTTTTTCTCCATACAAGCTCGTATCTCTTTGATTTTGCGAAAATGAAGGATATAGACTTCAATGCCATTAGCAAACTAATCCTTGTTGATACACGTCAAAAAAAACGAATCGGCAAATTCAAAGAGCTACTAGAAAGAGATAACGTGGAAATACATATATACGATCATCATCCTCCATCTGATGATGACATAAAAGGTGATGTAGAGGTAATTGAAAAGGCAGGGGCAGGCACATCCATACTAACAAAGATATTGCGTGATAAGGGCATAAAAATTTCCCCGGATGAGGCAACATTAATGTCCCTTGGAATCTATGAAGACACCGGCTCTTTTACGTTTTCCTCTACAATGGCCAAAGACCATGAAGCCGCTGCCTGGTTATTAGAGCAAGGGGCATCTCTTAATACAATATCTGATATGTTGACGAGAGAGCTTACCGCGGAGCAGGTATGGCTGCTAAATGACCTGATGTCATCCGCTGTCAAAAATAATATTAATGGTATAGAGATAGTCATTGCAAAGGTAAAAAACGAAAAATACATAGGTGATTTTGCGGTTCTTGTGCAAAAATTCATGGAAATGGAAAACCTTAATGTTATATTCGCCCTTGCCCAGATGGCAAACAGGGTTTACATGGTAGCCAGGAGCAGGGTAGCTGAGGTAAATGCTGCTGAAATTGCTGTTGAATTCAACGGGGGAGGACATCCGCAGGCAGCCTCTGCAACAATCAGCGATAAAACAATTATACAAGTAGAGGAGAAACTTAAGGAATGTCTTTTAAGCAGGGTTAATTTCGAAAGATTGGCCAAGGATATCATGACATCTCCAGCTATCCATATATCATCAGATTCACTCATAAGCGATGCAAGAAGGCTTTTAACTATCTATAATATCAATGTACTGATAGTGATTGACAAAGAAAAAAAGGCCGAAGGTTACATTTCTAACCAGGTAATAGACCGGGCTATTTCCTTGGGCCTTGAGACAAGGCCTGTGAAGGAATATATGAACCTGGAGTTTTATTATGTTGGACCAAGCGCAACATTAAGTGAGATTCAGGATTTAATTATAAATAACAATGTTAGAATCCTGCCCGTGTTACGCAACAATGATTTAATCGGTGTTATAACAAGGACAGATCTTCTGAATATATTGATAGAGCGCTCATCCAAGCCGGAGTTCCTTTATGATTCTGAAAATGTGCCCCGTTTTGTCAGGAAAAAGAATATAAAAAATATGTTTAACGAAAGGTTGCCTGCCCAGGTCGTAAAATTATTAAAGGACTTAGGGGAGGTAGCTGATGAATCAGGCTTTAATGCCTATCTTGTAGGCGGTCTTGTTAGGGATATCATACTTAAACGAGAAAATCTTGATGTTGATATTGTTATTGAAGGGGATGGTATCCAGTTTGCTAAAACATTTGCCTCTAAGCATAAGGCTAAGGTAAAGAGTCATGCTAAATTCGGCACTGCTAACGTATCCATGCCAGATGGCTTTAAACTTGATATAGCGACTGCGAGGATGGAACGCTATGAATCGCCAGGCGCACTTCCTTTAGTTGAACTCAGTTCATTAAAGCGGGATCTTTTGCGGCGAGACTTCACCATAAATACATTGGCTGTTTATTTAAATAAAAAGGACTTTGGCGTCCTGATTGATCATTTTGGTGCCCTCAAGGATATTAAGGAACGAGTCCTGAGGGTAATACATAACCTCAGTTTCATTGAAGACCCGACAAGAATATTGAGGGCCCTTAGATTCGAACAGCGCTTCGAGTTCAAGATAGGGAAGCTCACAGAGACACTTATTCAGAATGCCATAAAGATTAACTGTTTCAAAAATCTGTCCAGTCAAAGGCTTTTTGCAGAGTTGCGGCTCATCCTCATGGAAGAAGAACCTGCAAAGATAATACAGAGGATGGATGACTATGATATATTGAAATTTATATCCCCTAAGTTAACACTTACCAATGAAATAAAAAATATCCTCATTAGAATAAAGGGCATCCTGGTTTGGTTCGATTTGCTATATCTTACTATAAACTATGAACCGTGGAAGATTTATTTCTTGGGATTAACCCATTCCCTACCGGATGATGCTCTTCATAAGTTAGCCAGGTGGGGTAAGGCCCACAATAAAGAAATTATCAGCCTGGTGGCCGCTCGTCATGAAACAAGACAGGCATTAAAGGAACTTTACCGCGTAAGAGAGGGCAAAAATTATTCTATATACAGAATTCTCTCTCCCCTTTCACCGGAAATGATGCTTTACGCTATGGCAATAACAAGAAGTGAAAAAATTAAGAGATACATATCTATATTCTTCACAAAACTCAGGGATACAAAAGTACTATTACATGGTAACGACCTTATTGCCATGGGTTATAAGCCCGGCGCACATTTTAAAACCATATTTGACAGTCTATTAAAGGCAAGGTTGGAGAATAATTTGGCAAGCAAAGAAGATGAGATTGCATTCTTAAAAAAGAATTTTACTGCCACATCAAATACATAGGCTTTAATTCGCTCTGCATCAAAGACAACTATCACGTATCAATGCAAATAAACATCGCAGAAATATACATCCTCATTGACTACTTTGTTTAAAAAATGGCAAAATACCCGAAATTCAGTCTAAAATAGCACGTGTAATAATGATAAACTCAACTAAAATAACCTGCGACTAATCGCCTAAATGTATCCGGAGGACTGACGAATGGAGAAAAAGAGGATTGTAAGCGGCATGAGACCAACGGGAAAACTACACCTCGGTCATATTCATGGTGCACTGAATAATTGGAAAGCACTTCAAGAAGACTACCAATGCTTCTACTTTATTGCCGATTGGCACGCATTAACAAGCGAGTATGAACACACGGAAATCATCAAACAAAGCACCGAAGACATAATAATTGATTGGATATCCATTGGCCTTGATCCAGAGAAGTCAGTATTCTTTGTGCAATCAAGCATAAAAGAACATGCTGAGCTTTTTCTGATTTTCTCTATGTTTACACCATTGTCTTGGCTGGAAAGAAATCCCACATACAAAGAACAACTCCAAGAACTGACTAAAAAAGATATATACACCTACGGTTTTCTGGGTTACCCCGTACTGCAGGCAGCTGACATCCTGATGTATAAAGCCAATGGCGTCCCTGTGGGACAGGATCAAAGCCCTCATGTAGAATTAACAAGGGAAATCGCCCGTAGGTTCAATCACCTTTACGCTGATATATTTCCCGTACCGGAGGTTTTATTAACACCGGCGGCAAAGATACTCGGACTAGACAGGAGGAAGATGAGTAAAGGCTACAATAATGCCATATTTATATCGGACACAAAGGCAACGGTACATAAAAAGGTAAGCGAAATGATTACGGACCCGCAGCGTGCCAGAAAATCAGACCCGGGCAGACCCTCATTTTGTAATGTATTTACCTTTCATGAACTTTACTCTAAAAAAGCCAGTGTTCAGGAAATTAAAGAGGGCTGCCTTTCTGCCTCTATTGGATGTGTAGAATGCAAACGCTTAATGGCAGAAAGCTTAAATAAGGCATTGGACCCTTTAAGAGAAAAAAGGCAAGAAATACAATCAAAAACCGGCCTTATAGATGACATTGTTAATGAAGGCAACAAAAGGGCAAAAGAGA
>CAYMVB010000157.1:0-6309 GCA_964393665.1 uncultured Desulfobacteraceae bacterium
TCCCTGACTGAAATATTCCCTGCATCCACATTAAAGGTGGCCTCCGGGGTATCACCAGGCTTCAAAAACTGCCTGTATGCCTTCCCGTTTGCAATAACCTCAATCCATTCAATATAATGCTTTTCTTCCATAGGATGGGGAACACTGCCTACAGTCACCTTCACACCCCCCGAAATCTTCTCTACAACAGGCACATGTTTTTCCTTTGCAGCGTCTTCCGTATTCTCAGCAAATAACTTCATAGGTTTTCCGCAACACACCAAGTCACCCTTTCCCTCGTGAAGGACCTCTACGATATTGCCGCAAACTTCACACTTATAGATCTGAAGTCTTTCTGTCATTTTCTTTTCTCCATTAAACATGTTATTGGTTGAAGGGTTTCCAGGGCAGCTTTTGAACCTGGAAACCCGATAATTTATAGTAAAGCTCTATGGCTTCCAAACAGTCCATACCTTTCCAACTAAGTCTGGGCCTGGCTTTAAAACAGTCTTTCCAGGCGTCCAGCCTGACGGACATACCTCTTTTCCGCCTGTTTTCCTGACATGCTGGAATGCCTGCACCTGTCTGACTAACTCATCAACATTTCTTCCAACAGGAGGTGCCAAAACCTCCATAGCCTGGACAACGCCATCCGGATCTATAAGAAAACGCCCCCTGATATCAACACCTGCGCCTTCATCATAAACTCCATAAACCTCTCCTACCTTTCCTCCTGCGTCGGATAACATAGGGTAGGGAACTCCACCATCAATCATTTTTGATAATTCCTCTTCCTGCCAGATTTTGTGGGTAAACGTACTATCCACACTCATTGACATAACCTCAACGTCAAGTTTTTTAATCTCATCATATCGGGCGGCAACTGCCGTCAATTCTGTAGGTCAAACAAAGGTAAAATCACCTGGATAGAAACAAAGCACTACCCATTTACCAAGATAATCAGAAAGCTTGATATCCTTAAAATCTCCCTGATGAAACGCTGGTGCCTGAAAATCCGGCGCCTTTTGTCCTACTTTAACAGTCATCTTTTTTACCTCCTTTTCTTTTAAAGGTTCCTCTTCAACACCCTCAAACGATGGGGGAGAACCTACAGGTCCTCCGGTAGGTCTTGCACAACCTACACTTTTCTCCTCAGACATACATTTCACCTCCTTTTTGCTAAATTTTAGTTATTTATGGACAGGTTTTTATGTGTTTACAGGTTTAAAGATAAATTTTTGATAAAGATACTATAAAAAAATATGTCTCTTGATGTAACGTAATGCCTTAATAAACATTTGTTGTTTGTGGTAAGTCAATCTTAATAGGATTAGTTATCATTAGCAATAATAGGTTGACCCCCTTTTCTTGTCAAGTATTTTAATTCATTTTTTCCTTTTAAATAGAAAAAGGGTTATTAGGGGTTAATAAAAATAAAAAATATAAAATAACCTAAAACGATTACTTCAAACGATAGGATTCACTAATAGTTCATTCAAGAGCAATAGTAATTCAGTTGGAAAAGTCACGGTATCGTGATTAATGAGATAAAATTTTTTTCAATTAATTTTATTGTTGGTTGTTTTGTTTCTTTGGCTTATTTGTATTGATGCCTAAAGGTTTATATAATCCACAGTTGCCTGTGGAGCCCCACGGGCAAGCCCGTGGCACCACTTAGTTTCGCCGATTCGCTTCGCGAACGGCGGGGCTTAGTCGTTCGACATCCCGACTATAGGCGCATTCATCCACGGCTAAAGCCGTGGCTTTCTGCGGGCGGGGCAAAAAAAGTGATAAGTAATACAATGCCTGGTATTATACATACAAATGAAAAAATATTCTTCATAAAAATCCCTAAAAAGAAAAGAATTATTCCCAAAATTAGTCTTATAGCCCTATCTTTTTCCCAATATTTTTTTCCATGGCTCTATCACCTCCCTTAAACCCGGATTTCAAAAAGGTTATCTATTGACAGTCCCTCTCCTCAATCTCCCACTCTTCATATTTTTGCCTTTTAAGCCGTCTTTTTTTCCAATATCCGAGTATAAAAAGCATGGTAACCAAAAACCACAGCGTTGTAGCGCTTGTAAATAGTGGAATCCAGCTAAATCGCAATGTAAGATAATCTTTCCAGTTCTCCTCGAAGTCTCCCCACCTCACACCATAAACGCCAAGCAAGGATTTTTTTAGATCGCCTCCTTCCATATAATGCTTAATAAACCGATGAAAATCAGCCCTTCCGTATTCATTTATAAGGAAAGAAATCAGATAAAAGCTTTCTGAGTATGCCAGGGAGGCCTTTTCTGCCTCAGCCGGAAAACTGTGGGTTATGCTTGAAAGGGGTATAAGGGTATTTGTAAGAACTGCCTTGGTCATTGTGGAAACCCTGTTAAAATTCCATTCCCTTGAAATATACATGGCAAGCCCCTCATGCAGCCACTGAGGAATCCTCTCCCTGCCCTTAAAGGCCCTGCCAAAGATTATGTGGGTAAGCTCGTGTTTGAAGACCTTTTTGAGGTCTATATGCCCCAATTTTTGTGCCCGTGGGGACTTTAGAATTATCAAATTCAGTGAGGGATAGGCAACACCTATGGACCAGACAGGTACGCCCGCGCCTGGTTGAATCTTTTCATACTCACTAAGGGATGGGGCAATATACACCCTCGTCTTTTCCTCGATAAAAATGCCAAGATCTGCTTCAACCTCCCCCCTGAAGCCCTCTCCCTGATCAATCAAACGCTTTGCTAATCTTTCATCCTCCCCTGTATAGTGGAATATGAAATGGGGTGTCTCTATCTCCTGATAGCCATATAAATTATTCGCTAAAAGGACAAAAGGCCATATTATTATAATAAACCAATACATTGTCCCTGGAAGTCAACTACTATCCCTAAAAGGGATAGCTTGAGGGTCAAAGGCACAGAGTTATAGAGGCACAGAGTTTTTGAGATGCGTTATTTCTTCTTTGTGCCTGCCTGTGCGTGTCCGCACGCAGACAGGCCTTTGCCACTTTCGCCCTTTGTGCCTTAACGAGTAAAAATTATTAAACTACAGTCTTCGCGAGTCGAAGCGAATCGGAAATCCCGTTTACGGGGTCGAAGCGAAGCGACGATCCCGCCCTGCGGAAAAAAGGCGAGGGTTTTTCTCCCATTCCCCGAAGGAGACAATAATTGTCGTAAAACAATCTTAAAAAAGCCGCAATTTTCAGTAAAATGCAATGTTCCGGCTACTTTTTCTCCAAAATAACAACATCAACCTCCCCTTCCAGGGCAGTCTTAAACCTGACAGCATCATGTTCATCGCCAACTATAGATCCATAGTGCATGGGGATAGCCACCCTTGGCTTAATTACCAATGCTGCCCTAACCGCCTCATCAGCCGTCATCACGTAAGTTCCGGAAACAGGCAGGAGCGCTATATCCACAGCAATATCACTCATCTCTGGGATAAAATCGGTGTCTCCTGCATGATAGAGCTTTACGCCGTCTATATCAATTATATAGCCAAGCCAGCCGTTCTTCTTTGGGTGAAAATCCTTATCAATATTATAAGACGGAACAGCATGAACTACCAAACCATTTATATCAACATTATCTCCGGGTTTCATCACCCGCACATCGCCAGAAAGCTTTTTTGCCGAATCTTTCTCTGCAACAATTACTGTATCGGGTCCCTGAATCTTTGCGACATCATCCGGAGAACAGTGATCATAGTGATCATGGGTTATCAATATAATATCTGCCTTAGGTCCAGATGAAATTTCAAAAGGGTCAAAGTAAATCGTCTTTTCAGCCTCAATCCTAAAGCAATCATGCCCCAGCCATGCCATCTTTTTTATTAAATCTTCAACCATGGTATAACCTCCGTTAAGTATTCGAAAATAAATAATAAGAAACTATAAAATCGATTCAAAGTCCATTTACCACATTGATAGATTTTCCTGCCATAAATGCCTTTATATTTTCAGCAGTCGAGGCCATTAACTTCCTACGAGCAGCCGTTGTAGCCCAGGCAATATGCGGGGTGATTATGCAATTACGAGCGGACAGGAGTGGGTTAGCATTTTCTATAGGCTCAATAGACACAACATCTAAACCCGCCCCTGCAATCATCCCATCATTCAATGCCCTGCCCAGATCATGCTCATTTATCAATCCCCCTCTGGCTGCATTTATAAGAAATGCCTCCTTCTTCATAAGCCTTAACAAATCCTGGTTAACAAACCTTGCATTTTCATCTGTCAGAGCACAATGCAGGCTGATAACATCCGCCTCCGCAAACAATTCCTCCCTGGTTTTCCAGAAAAAAGGACTATAGGCAGGCGGATCTTTTTGCTCTACATCATAGGCCATCACCTCCATGCCAAAGGCGTGGGCAAGCTCACCCACACGACGGCCAATCCTTCCAAACCCTACGATACCCATCCTTTTCCCTGCTAAAAGCACCTGGGGCGTCTTCCAGAAACACCAGTCTTTTGATTGAGACCAATCACCTGTCTTAACTGAATCGCTGTGAACACCGACGTGATGGCAAAGTTCCAGAAGCAAGGCAAAAGTAAATTGCGCTACAGAATCTGTCCCGTATTCAGGCACATTGGACACAGGGATGCCTCGCTCTCGGGCAGTTAGTGTATCCACAATATTATAACCCGTTGCCATTACGGATATAAATTTAAGCCTTGCTAATCTATTCAAGGTTTCAGCAAAAAGTGGGGACTTATTGGTAACAATAATATCCGCCTCAAGGGATCTTTCTAAAATATCTTCCGGGTCTGTCCGCTCGTAGACTGTCAGGTTGCCGAGTTTTTCTACCTCATCCCATGGGTTATCTCCAGGATTGAGCGTATAGCCATCTAAGACAATTATATTCATTTTATGTATATCCTTAAAATAACACCTTGAAGTCTGGTTACCAAATTATGGTCCCTTTCTATTTCAAGTGTGCAAATTCCCTTTCCTTTATTACAAACCCTCTCTTTCTTTCCCCTCCCTTGGCGGGAGCCTATCTTTTTCTTTCCCCTCTCTTGATGAGAATCTCTCTTCTCTTTTCCCCTCCCTTAACTTGAGCCTCTCTTCTCTTTTCCCCTCCCTTAACTTGAGTCTCTCTTCTCTTTTCCCCTCTCTTGAAGTGAGTCTCTCTTCTCTTTTCCCCTCCCTTGATGGGAGGGGATTAAGGGGAGGGTGAGATAAACAGCTTATCCGTATAATCTCCAAAACACCCTGCGTATTGGTCAACACCTCATTATTCCAAAATCTTAGAACGTTGAATCCCTGACGTCTGAGCCATTCATCTCTTTCCGTATCCTTCCTTCTTTCGACCGCGTGTTGCCCTCCATCGACTTCAATGACTATTTTCTTTTCAAAGCAAGCAAAATTAACTATATATCTTCCGATTGGCTGCTTGCCTTCTGAATTTCAACCCTTCCATTTGTTTAGCTCTCAAATATCTCCACAATAACATCTCTACGTCAATTGGTCTCTTTCTAAGGGCTTTAGCTGTTTTTATTAGGGATTGAGCCATCTTTTAATTCCCCTCCCCCTTGCCCCCTCCCACAAGGGGAGGGGGGAATGTTGATTATGGTAAGGGCAGTGTCTATATTGCCTCGCCCCACCTGCAAGGAGAGGGGGATGTTGATTATGGTAAGGGCAGTGTCGATATTGCCTCGCCCCTTCCCGCAGAGGGAGTGGGGGATGTTGATTATGGTAAGGGCAGTGTCTATATTGCCTCGCCCCACCTGCAAGGGGATGGGGGTTTTGTGCCTATTCATTTTGAGAAAGGGCCGGAGTATAGCTTTTGATTTTATCTTCAAAATACAATAACAAAAATTTTAAACGTTACTGATTTATCCTACTATAGCATTAACAATGGTTCTTCCAAAATATCCTTAACAGCCTTCAAAAACCGGGCTGCAGGTGCCCCATCAATAATTCTATGGTCAAATGTAAGGCTTAGGCCAAGAGTCGGCCCTGCCAATATTTCACCCTGTATAACCACAGGCTTTTCCAAAATCCTGCCTACACCCAATATTCCACTTTCCGGAGGCCTGAGAATAGGGGTAAAATAATCAATATCTGCAAAGCCAAGATTACTTAATGTAAAGGTACCATTCACTAAATCATAAAGTATAAGCCTATTCTCCCGTGTCTTGATAATTAATGCGTTTAACTCGTCATTTATCTCTCTGATAGACTTGAGGTCAGGGTTTCTTAACACAGGCACAACAAGGGCATCATCCAATTCCATGGCTACACCTATATGTATCTGCTTCCAAATTTTAATCTCATCATCTTTAACACTAACATTGATATTGGGATGTAGCCTTAAGGCTACTGC
>CAYMVB010000158.1:0-3007 GCA_964393665.1 uncultured Desulfobacteraceae bacterium
TATGGCGGAGAGAGAGGGATTCGAACCCTCGGTAGAGCTTTCGCCCCACACTCACTTAGCAGGCGAGCGCCTTCAGCCGACTCGGCCATCTCTCCGCGGATACATTATTTTTATCGTACTACTTCAGCTTGCGACAAAACGTGGAAAATCCAGATATTGAGCAATACCTGGCGGAGGGAGTAGGATTCGAACCCACGGTCCGCTATAAACGGACAACGGTTTTCAAGACCGCCTCCTTAAACCACTCGGACATCCCTCCGCAATTATTTCCATATAGCACATTTAAAAAGGACCGTCAAAAATTTTTATTTACAATGAACAGCTACAAGATAGGAAATTTTCCGCCTTACAATGAGGATAAATCATCTCCTGCCCTTAATCTCAAAACATCCGGGGGTAGAAATCAGGGTGGGGAGTAAACTATCGCTTCAGTCCTTTTTGTTACATCCTCACCTAAATATATGAACAAGTTAGATTGACATGGCAATTTTATATTATTATACTATCAAATTAAAAATAATATTTGTTTTTGCTTATTATCCTAAAATTATGAAAGGCTATAGGTCAAAATGGTAGTGGCAAAGATTCAAATTATGGTAATATTTTTAAGCCATTACCAGATAAAAGAAGAAGACAAACTTACATACAATACATGACAATACCGGGAACACACATGCTATTTGAGCAAATAGTGGTTTTAATTGCTCTTCTTTTGCTCTCTGGCTTTTTCTCCTCTGCAGAAACTGCTTTATTCTCAATCAGTAAAAATAAGGCTACGTACCTCGCAAAGGATTTAAGTTATATAAACCTCCTCATCAAAAGGATGAAAGATGACCCTCACCGCCTACTTTCTACCATCCTCATAGGAAACAATCTAGTCAATGTAGGTGCCTCAGCCTTAGCGACTGCCCTAACCATAAAACTCGTTGACAACAATGCAGTAGGAATCGCTACTGGTGTAATGACATTCTTGATATTGATTTTTGGAGAAATATTTCCAAAGTCCATTGCAACGAGAAACAACGTCTTTATTGCACGATTAGTCATAATCCCATTATACTGGCTTTCTATTCTATTTAAGCCAGTAATATCTATATTAAATTTTATCCCTAAAATTACAGGAAAGATAAAAATCAGGCAGCATGTTACTGAGGAAGAACTGATGACATTCGTTGAGGCCGTTAAGGAAGATGGCGGAATCGAAGAGGAGGAAAAGGAGCTTATTGAGAACATCTTTGAATTTGACGATACAAGTGCATCCGAGATTATGACTCCCCGCGCAGATATGTTTGTTATCAATGTAGATGAGGAACTCGACCTGCAAAAAATTATCTGCTCTGGTTTCACTCGAATTCCAGTAATTGAGGGAGATATAGATCATGTGATCGGAGTTTTGAACATCAAAGATTTGTTTATGCACCAAGTTACCTCAACAAGTGTACCGGATGTTCGAAAAATAATGGGTGCACCATATTTTGTACCTGAAAATAAAAAGCTGAACAATCTGCTTCAACAATTCAAGAAAAGAAAGAAACATATGGCCATTGTTGTTGATGAGTATGGTGGTGTTTCTGGCTTGATAACCCTAGAGGACGCGCTGGAAGAACTCGTAGGCGAAATCGTTGATGAAACTGATAAATTTGAACCTCATATTGTCAATCTTAAAAAAGACGAATGGAGGGTGCTCGGTAAATCTGAAATTGATGAGGTTAATAACCGATTACAGATGAATATCCCCGATTCAAGAGAATATGATACATTTTCCGGTTATGTTTTGGATCAAATAGGCAGAATCCCCCAGGAAAAAGAGGAAATCCCCATAGGCAATTTCTTAGTGACCGTCAATGAAATGGAGGGAACAAGAATCAAGGAGTATATCGTAAAAAAGCAAAAAGAGTTAGCGCAGGGTAGTCTTCCTTAAGAAATTTTGCCAATTTAAAAGATTTTCGAATTCATCCTGAGATACTATACGACAATGACCTGGCAAATGACATAAACTCCAAAAGATTTTATCCCTATAACCTATAATATTCTCTTCACTGAAATAATTCTTATTTATACCCATTAGCCACTTGTATAAACTACTGCAATAAGATAGGCCTTGAATAGTTCACCGCTGTATTCAACAGTTTCTTTAACGCTATACCAGTCAACTTCCTCTATGGCCTTTCCAAGGGTATATGAATGGAGGAGATCGTCGTCTTGCCTCTGGCCGTAGCCGGGTATAGTGGAGGTGGTAATGTAGTCTCCTGCCTGTATGTCTCCGTTGACATCAGAGACCCATACCCTTCCCTCTCCGAGGGCATTTACCACACCAAAGCGTTCTCCTTCTATTCCTTTATACCAGTGATCCTCAGGAAGGTGCGTCTCAGAGACAAGAACACCAAATACCCTTTTATCGTCTGCTGAATCGGACAATGCTACCGCAGGTAAGGTAGCTGATAGGGAAACGGTGCCATCTTCTCCCTTCCTCACAATTGTATCTCCGCTAACAGAGACTATCATGCCGGGGATTATCTGGGCAGGAAAGCTGCCTGCCAATCGTACCTCATGGGAACCAGTGAATGGGGCATAGTTGGTGCCGGCGCCGCCTGCATAGAAATCATAGGTGCCTCCCATACCCTTAACGCCCATGAAACTACCTTGACCAACAACTCCTGAGGTATGCGTACCAAGGGTCCCATTGTTCCCACTACTATGCTCTCCACGGATGCCACAGTCTTTATCGCCAACTTTCCCAAAATTCCCACTCTCTTTGTGTAAACCGTACATGCCGTACAGCGCACCTTCTCCCCACACTCCCGTGCTGTTGGTATTCATAGCCACGCCTATTACGCCGATGCTGTTCGTAGATATGGCCAAGCCGGTAACAGCTCGGCCCTTATAGGTCTTGCTCTCACCATATACGCCATGGCTTGAATCACCAAGGCGACCAAAGTTACCGCTGCTTCCATGTTGTCCGTATGCGCCGCAGTCTGACTGGCCGAGACGTCCAAAATTTCCGTTA
>CAYMVB010000159.1:0-5249 GCA_964393665.1 uncultured Desulfobacteraceae bacterium
TCTAATCTCTCTATCCTTTCAACCGGAGCAGGGTGCGAGTAATGAAACCAGGAATAAATCCTATGGGGAACAAGATTAGACAAGTTTTCAGCGCTAAGCCGTATTAATGCGTTTATCATTGACTTCACATCGTTAGTTAGTGATACGCCAACAGTGTCGGCTTCTTTTTCAAACTTTCTGGATATGGCTGAGCCTATGGGGTTTAAGAAATAAATAATGGGAGATAAAAGAGTCGGTACTAAGAATAGGCCTACATATGATGATTGCTCTTTAGCAATACCAAATGTTTGGTAGATGAGATCCCATTCCATTAACTTTGCAATAATTAACAGCCCAAAAAAGGAAACGATCTCCATCAAGATCAGCTGCTTTATAATATGCCTTTTAACCCAGTGGCCTGTTTCATGGGCTAAGATTGATAGTATTTCATTGTGGGGGTGGGATTTCAGAAGGGTATCAAAAAGCACAATCCTTTTTGTTTTGCCTAATCCGGTAAAATAGGCGTTTGTGTGTTTACTTCTAATCCCAGCATCCATCTGAAAAACACCTTTTACCCCAAGGCCTGCCCTTGACATAAGATTTATGATTTTATCCGTAAGCTCATTATCGCCGATTGGTTCAAATTTATTGAAAATAGGCGCAATGACAATCGGGTATAACCACATTATAATCAACTCAAAGACTGATAAAATTATCCATGCCAAAAACCACCAGTAATTTTCCATGTATCGTAATAGCAGCAAAAGGAAAAACAGCAAGATCCCGCCAAGTAAATAAGATAAGGCTGTGCCCTTAATTAGATCTAATGCCCACATTTTAAAAGTTTTCGTATTAAATCCATATCTATTTTCTATTACGAAGGTATGGTATAGAGAAAAGGGTATATCGAAAAGGTTGGATATAAAAGCAAGTGCAGCAAAGAATATGAGTCCCTCAAATACAAAATATACGTTGCATGATTTGATGAGTTCTACGAGCCACGGAAGAAATCCTGTGAGCAAAATCAAGAGTATCAATAGCTCGTCAAATATTTGAGAGATAATCTCGAATTTCGTAGAATCCGATGTATATCTCGCGATTTTATAGAATTTGCCTTTATCAATGGCGTTTTTAAATACCCTAGGGACGTTGTCTGCATTGCGATTCAGATGAGAGATATTTAAACTATCCAAACCTAGCTTAAATAATGATCGGAAAATGAATATGGAAAGGTATGTTATGAGCAGTATATTACATTGAATCATGGGTATCTAACAAATCCTTTGTATCAATAAATTGGTAATGGTTCAGTCTCTGAGACTCTATAGATTATTGCTATTCTATTAAATGAAATGCGGTATGTAAAATTTTAAGATGGAGTTTTTTGCAGTGAGATTTTAATTGATATTTTTTCTTTATATTTTAGTAAGTTGGTGGCTATAAAAATTAATCTTTCGAGCGAATTCCTTCTTCGCAAAAATCTATGATTTTGCATTGATCATGCCGTGGTTTTCTCGCTGTGCAAATTGCCCTCCCATGAGATATTAAAAGATTAGAGAATAATCTCCACTGCTCTTTTGGAATAATATCCATGAGATCAAACTCCACTTTGGTTGCGTCCTTTTTATCAGTTAGTCCTATCCGGTTGCTTAGCCGAAGAACATGGGTGTCTACTATAATCGCAGGGATATTATACGCCTCTGCTAGTACAACATTAGCCGTTTTTCTGCCAACCCCAGGCAGTGATACCATATCATCGAGGTTTGAAGGCACATTCCCATGGTATGTATCAACCAAAATATTACAAAATGCCTTTATCGATTTTGCCTTATTTCGATAGAAACCTGTTGGCTTAACATCAAGCTCCAGTTCACTTACATTTGCTTGGGCATAATCCTTTGCGCTATGGTATTTTTGAAATAAATCCTTGGTTACTTCATTCACCCTCTTATCAGTACACTGCGCGGAAAGTACTGTAGATATTAGAAGTTCTAATGGATTTTGAAAGACAAGGGCAGTTTTAGGATCCGGGTATTCCTTTTCTAGTATAGCTATTATGGTTTCTACCCTATCTTGTAAATTGACCTTTTTCATGTTCTGTATTTTAGATTATTTTAATCTATCTTCTTGAAAACGTTCACCTTTCCAAACATCGGCATTCCTGTGATAGCCCTTTTCTTCCCAGTACCCGGGGATATCCCTATCCGTTATATTAATCTCTGATACCCACTTAACGCTTTTGTAGGCATAAAGGTCAGGAATTATGAGTCGAAGTGGATAACCATGGTCCGAACTAAGCGGCATTCCATTTGCTTCCCATACGAGAAGCGTGTCTGGGCTTAAAAGGGTTTCCAGTTTAAGATCTGTTTTATAACCACCAAGGCTGGATGCTATAGCATAGGTCGCCTTTTTAAAAGGTTTTGCTAACTCAAGAATCAATGTTACAGGAACCCCTTTCCATCGAATAGTAGGTATGCTCCATGTCTCCACGCAATGAAAATCTCTAACAATTTCAATGGATTTAAGACCCTTAACCTCCTGTATGCTCAGAGTTAACGATTTATCAACCATACCAGAAATCTTTAAGGACCAGGAACCTGACTCGTCCTCAGGTCCTGATTCTACAGTCCTTACAGGCCAATTCTTAATCCATTTTTGGCCGACTGGCAGGTCACCTGGATTTTTAAAAGTGTTTTTTGTCAATTTAAAAACCTCATAATTTTGTAGCAAAAGATATTAAACCTCCCATGTATACTCTATAGCCTTAATTATTTTAAAGAGTGTGTCATTTAAAGGTGTTGGGATGTTGTATTTTTTACCAAGTTCGATTACCTTACCAGCAAACATCTCGACCTCTGTCTTTCTTCTCGCCTCGAAATCCTGGAGCATTGATGTTTTTCCCTCTGGAGGCTGATTGGACAGGAAGGTATACCACTCATCTATATCTTTATTGTAAAGGTCAATTCCTCTAACTTTAGCTAGTGATATTACTTCCTGCATAGCTTCCTCCATAAGTTCCTTTGCCTCCTTGGATTTTTGAAAAACACCATAATTTGCTCCAAGAACGGCGGACACCTGGTTTATACCTGTATTAATCATAAACTTCCACCACAGGGTTCGTATCATGTCCTCTGGTGTTTCATAAATTATTCCAAACGTATCAAAGAGGGATTGAACAGCCTTAACCTTTTCTGAAATATGTGTATTAGCTTCTTCTCCGAAAAAGAGTTTTCCTGTGGGGGAAAACGTTATGCAATTTTTTTCTTTCACAGCGCTAATCCCAACGACAATAGCATATAAGACCTTTTCCTTGCCATAAACTGAGGCTATTTGTTCTTCACTTTCAATGCCATTCATAATAGAAAGGATTACCGTCTTTTCACCAACAAAATTATGGATATCATCTATTGCATTTGGCAAGTCATGATGCTTTACGGCAACTATTATGAGATCAGAGGGCTGGCCTTTTTTATCTGGTCTTAGTAATTTCGGAAAATATTGTTTTCCGTTTATGATAAGACCGTGCTCGCTGAGTCTATGATAGCGGTCCCCTTTTGCAATAATGGATACGCACTCTTTATTCCTTGCGTAGAACAGGCTCATATAAGAGGCACCCATAGCGCCTGCACCGATAAATGATATTTTTTTTATAGGAGGAAACAATGGTAAGCTCCTTTTTAATAAATCTGACATTATTTATAAAAAATATATGGTATATGTGAAAAAGGCAAACATTTTCCAAATTTATTTATAAAGGGCATACCCTTATAATTCAGGTACATTTACTCCTAATGAGTCTTCAAGCCATTTGGCTACTAATCTTCTGTGGCAGAAACTTTCTGATGTTTCATGGCATAGGAGTATTTTTCCGTCAAGCTCTTTATATACGCTTGTTGGGTTTAGCTTACTCAATGTTTCGCTGTAATATCTCTGGGAATATTCACCCTTTGTTAAATTTCCTGTCCTCCAGTCTCTACAGAGAGAAAGAGAAGGCAGAAGCGCTTCATATTTTCCAAATCTATAACCTTTCATTGGCCAGGGGAAGTCACTTCTTGCAATACTTACAACATTTGGAAGGTCTTTTGCTTTTTTAAAATAACTGGTCTTGATCATATTTTTTTATAGGCTAGTGTTATTATATACGCATGGGCTATGCTCTTTTATTGTCCCCCTCGGGGAATGGGAGAAAAACCCTCGCCTTTTCCCGCGAAGCGGGATCTTCGCTTCGCTTCGACCCCGTGAGCGGGATTTCCGCTTCGCTCCAACTAGCGGAGACTTTAGTTTAATAATTTTTACTGGTTAAGCCTGCCCTGGCGCGACTTATGTGCAATTTAGTCAAATATTTATTACTCTGCCAAGCGGTGTTATATGTTTGTTTGTCGCCATGCCAGGTCTGGGCCAGGGGCACAAAGGGGTAAAGTGGCAAAGGCCTGTCTGCCGACAGGCAGGCACAAAGAAGAAATAATGCGTCTCAAAAACTCTGTGCCTCTGTGCCTCTGTGCCTTTGACCCTCAAACTATCCCTTTTAGGGATAGTAGTTGACTTACCTTAGATACATTATTTTGATTTGTGAAAAGGTTTTTTTAGATAAAAATATGTACAAGAATTAAACATATATGTTTTTTAGAGAAATAATCTGTGTTGATCTGTTTATATCTACGTCCTATTGGGGCACGTAAAAAAGTAAATTTCACCAGGCTCGTTCAATTTTATCAGTGTTGTTTGGTGTACCATTCGAGCGTTGCCTTTATCCCATCGACAAGTGATGTCTTCGGTTGCCAGCCGAGTCCGGTTCGTGCCTTCTCAACAATTAAGCAGCTTCTTGTAATATCACCAGGTCTCGCAATTGCCAGCCTGGGGTTAGAAAGGCCTTCATCCAGGTCCCCTTTTGTGGCTTTTATTGAATCAAAAATCACATGAAATAGGTTTAGGGTGGTAGTTTCCATTCCTGTAGCAATATTATATTTTTCGTTTTCTCCATGATCCAGGGCACAGAGGTTTGCCTCAACAATATCCCCCACAAAACAGTAATCTCTTATCATGCCGGAAGGGTTTTCCGGAAAATGATAGAGGGTGCATTCTTTGTTGTGCATAAGAAGATTCATAAATATTGAAACGACGCCTGCCTCGCCATTTGGTATTTGTCGCGGCCCGTAAATATTAGAATACCTGAGGATAGTATAGTCTATTCCCCATTGATGGTGATAATAGTAGAGGTAATGCTCGGAGGTCAGCTTTGTAATAGCGTAAGGCGAAAGGGGGTTAGGCGG
>CAYMVB010000160.1:0-5071 GCA_964393665.1 uncultured Desulfobacteraceae bacterium
GGGCACCCACACTTCATCGTTTGGGCATACAGGCATTTGAGCCTGTACTTATTGAGGGTAAGGCTATCCAGCTTCACCCTTTGGTATGCACAGCGTTTAATGCCGATTTTGATGGAGATCAAATGGCCGTCCATGTTCCTCTTTCCATTGAAGCACAGACTGAGGCAAGGGTATTAATGCTATCAACAAACAATATTTTGTCACCCGCAAATGGTGATCCAATAATTGTACCAACGCAGGATATTGTTTTAGGCATTTATTATATGACCAGGGAGAGGCCGTCTTCTAAGGGTGAAAGGGCGGAGAAGAACAGGGCATTTGCTAATATTCAAGAGGTCAGAATGGCCTTTGACGCCGGTGAATTGGATTTGCACGCATCAATCATGGTGAGAATAGCCGGCAAAATCGAGAAAACAACTACGGGCAGGGTTATCCTCTATGAGATTTTTCCCAGCGAATTGCCTTTTGACATGGTAAACAAGGTAATAACCAAAAAGGAGCTCAGGGATATAATAAATGATTGCTACCGCTCTTTAGGAACTAAGGCAACAGTTATTTTGGCAGACAGGCTTAAGGATATAGGATACAAATACGCTACTCTTTCCGGGATTTCAATTGCAAGCAAGGATATGCTTATACCAAAAAGGAAACAAGAGATTATCGGAGATGCGCAAGGCGAGGTTAAAAAGATTGAAAACCAATACAATGATGGCCTGATTACTGACGGTGAGAAATATAACAAGGTTGTCGATATTTGGACAAAGGCTACGGAATTAATTTCATCCGAGATGATGGATGAGATGGCTGAGGGGGATAAAACATCAAAGGTTGAATCGGACAGTGGTAGCGAAAAGAAATTTAACTCAATCTACATGATGTCCGATTCTGGCGCCAGGGGAAGCAAAGATCAGATGCGACAGTTGGCAGGCATGAGGGGGCTCATGGCAAAACCATCAGGTGAAATTATAGAAACACCTATCACCTCAAACTTTCGAGAAGGCCTAACTGTTTTAGAGTATTTTATTTCTACTCATGGTGCAAGAAAAGGGTTGGCTGATACAGCGCTTAAAACTGCAAATTCAGGCTATCTAACCCGAAGATTAATAGATGTGTCTCAGGATGCCATTATTACTGAGGAAGATTGCGGCACCATGGACGGGATTTGGGTTGAATCCTTAAGGGAGGGCGGCGAGGTTATTCAAGATATCTCTGATAGGATTTTAGGTAGAATCGCAGCCGAGGATATTAGAGACCCCATAACCGGAGAGCTGCTCCTCGACTATAATATGGAGATAGACGAGAAGGCAGCGGAAAGAATAAAAAAATCCTGGATTGAGAGGGTAAAGATAAGGTCTGTCTTAACATGCAGGGCAAAGAGGGGGGTTTGCAAGAAATGCTATGGCCGTGATTTGGCTCACGGCAGAGAGGTTGACATAGGTGATCCTATAGGTGTGGTTGCTGCTCAGTCTATTGGTGAGCCAGGCACGCAGTTAACCATGCGTACATTTCACATCGGCGGCACCGTAACAAGAAAGGTTGAACAGTCATCGATCCAGGCAAGAACCAGCGGGAAGGCCGTCTTTTACAACCTAAAGACTGTTGCAAAGGTTGATGGTGATAGTATAGCAATGAATAGAAATGGTGATATAGGTATAGTTGACAAGGACGGGACGGAATTGGAGCGCTACCCTGTTATATATGGAGCGGTTATTAAGGTTAAAAATGGCCAGGAAGTAAATGCTGGTTCACTTTTAGTCGAATGGGATCCCTTTACTATACCTATTTTAACAGAGGTTTCAGGCAGGTTGAAGTTTGGGGATATAGTAGAGGGCAGGACAATGCAGGAGAAATTGGATCCTGTAACTGGTAAATCAAGCAAGGTTATAGTCCAGTCAGGTGATGCAGACGTTAAACCAAGGATATCCGTGAAGGACCCTGAAGGGAGAACAATTCAGCTATCCAAGGAATCTAAGGCTGCTGCAAGGTATTTTCTGCCTACAGGTGCAATTATCATAGTTTCAGAAAAAAGCGATGTTCATGCTGGCGATGTCTTGGCTAAAATACCGAGAGAGACTACAAAAACAAAAGATATCACGGGAGGCTTGCCAAGGGTGGCAGAATTGTTTGAGGTAAGAAAACCAAAGGAGCTGGCACTCTTAAGTGAGATCGACGGGACAGTATCATTTGGTAAATATTCCTCTGGTAAGCGAAGGGTGATTATCACGCCTGAGGTTGGAAAAGCTGTTGAATATATAATTCCAAGGGGCAAGCATGTAAGCGTTTTTGAGGGGGATTATGTGAGGGCAGGAGAGGCGCTCATGGAGGGTTCTGCCAACCCCCATGATATACTTCGTATAAAAGGGCCAAAGGAATTATCTAAGTATCTTGTTAATGAGGTTCAGAAGGTATATCGACTCCAGGGTGTCAAGATAAATGATAAGCACATAGAGGTGATCGTTAGGCAGATGTTGAGGAGAATAGCAGTTAAGGATGCCGGAGATACGGATTTAATTGTGGGGGAAGAGATCGAAAAGTGGAGATTTGAAGAGAAAAATGAGAATGTTATATCACGAGGCGGCAAGCCTGCTGTAGGTGACCCGCTTTTGTTAGGGGTAACAAAGGCATCGATTAATACCGAGAGCTTTATATCCGCTGCCTCTTTTCAAGAAACGACCAGGGTACTGGCAGATGCAAGCATAGAGAGTAGGATAGATTATTTAAGAGGTCTAAAAGAAAATGTTATTATGGGGAGGTTAATACCTGCGGGAACTGGATTGAGCGATTACAGAAAGGTAGATGTTGAAATTAATGCAGAAACCACATAAAAGCCTTGAAATAATTTGGTAGATGGAATAAAAGACATTTTAAAAAACAGGTCATATTTTATTGGAAGGAATATAGATGCCAACAATCAATCAACTAATTAAAAACGGACGACAAAAGATAAAGAAAAAGGTTAAGACACCAGCGCTTAAGGGATCTCCCCAAAAAAGGGGTGTATGTATAAGGGTCTATACCTCAACCCCAAAGAAACCAAATTCTGCCTTGCGCAAGGTTGCCAGGGTAAGATTAACAAACGGTATTGAGGTCACATCGTATATCCCGGGTGTTGGGCACAACCTTCAGGAACATTCAGTTGTTCTTATTAGGGGTGGAAGAGTCAAGGATTTGCCTGGGACCAGGTATCATATAATTAGGGGCACCTTGGACAGCTCGGGTGTGGAAGATAGAAAAAGAGGCCGCTCAAAATATGGGGCTAAGCGTCCAAAGGGAATTTAAAATTTTTAGCATTTTATAGGAGGCAATGGGATGCCGAGGAGAAAAGAGCCCGTTAAAAGGGATATTTTACCGGACCCAAAATATAAGAATGATTTGGTAGCTAAATTTATAAATAATATTATGCGTGATGGCAAAAGAAATTTAGCACAATCCATATTATATGAGGCGTTTGATATAATCTATAAAAAGACGAAAGAGGATCCTTTGACCTTATTTCAAAAGGCCGTAGAGAATGTTAAGCCTTTAGTCGAGGTACGCTCAAGGAGGGTTGGTGGTTCGACATACCAGGTTCCTACTGAGGTTAGATTTTCTAGAAGGACTACCCTGAGCTTAAGGTGGATACTTACATACGCCAAGCAAAGGGGTGAAAAAGGAATGGCCTCCAAACTCGCCGGAGAGCTTATAGACGCCTTTAATAGTAAAGGCGGATCTTTTAAAAAGAGGGAAGATACACACAGAATGGCGGAAGCGAACAAGGCATTTGCACATTATCGGTGGTAAAAATTATTAAAATGATTTTAATCGTAAAAATAGATTGATAATTTCTTTTTAATAATATATAAAGTTCATTTACTTTAAGGAGGTAACAACAATGGCCAAAGAAAAATTTATGAGGACAAAGCCCCATTTAAATGTCGGCACCATTGGTCATATAGATCATGGTAAGACGACACTGACAGCGGCTATTACCCTCTGCTTATCTAAAACCGGACAGGCCCAGTATGTCTCCTTTGATGAGATAGATAAGGCGCCGGAAGAAAAGGAAAGGGGTATAACAATAGCAACTGCCCACGTAGAATACGAGACAGAAAAGAGACACTATGCCCATGTTGACTGCCCAGGCCATGCAGACTATATCAAAAACATGATTACCGGTGCGGCACAGATGGATGGTGCTGTCTTGGTGGTAGGCGCAGATGATGGACCTATGCCCCAGACCAGGGAGCATATTCTGTTGGCCAGACAGGTTGGTGTTCCAAGCATTGTTGTATTTTTAAACAAGACTGATATGGTTGATGACAAGGAGCTTATAGAGTTAGTTGACCTGGAGTTACGGGAGCTTTTAGATAAATATGAGTTTCCCGGCGAGGACACCCCAATAATACATGGTTCAGCCCTTAAGGCCCTTGAATGTGGTTGCGGCAAGAGGGAATGCCCTAACTGCGGACCCATTTTAGAGCTTATGGATGCCATTGACAGCTTTATACCAGAGCCTGTAAGAGACCTGGATAAACCATTTTTAATGCCCATAGAAGACGTTTTTACCATATCAGGTAGAGGCACTGTAGTAACCGGCAGGGTAGAAAGAGGCATGATAAAGGTTAGTGAAGAGGTAGAGATTGTTGGAATCAAGGATACCAAAAAAACCGTGTGCACGGGCGTTGAGATGTTCAGAAAGGTCCTTGACGAAGGACGTGCAGGTGATAACATAGGCGTATTGCTCAGGGGGATTAAAAGAGAAGAGGTGGAAAGAGGACAGGTTGTGGCACACCCGGCCAGTATAAAGCCGCACACCAAATTTAAGGCAGAGGCCTATATTTTAACAAAGGAGGAGGGAGGCAGACATACCCCATTCTTTAATGGATACAGACCTCAGTTCTATTTTAGAACAACTGATGTAACAGGAGTGGTTACATTGCCAGATGGGGTAGAGATGGTCATGCCTGGAGATAATGTCTCCCTGGAGATAAATCTCATAACCCCAATAGCTATGGAAAAGGAGCTGCGCTTTGCTATCAGGGAAGGCGGCAGGACAGTTGGCGCAGGTGTAATAAGCGATATAATAGAGTAA
>CAYMVB010000161.1:0-10109 GCA_964393665.1 uncultured Desulfobacteraceae bacterium
ATTCTTTATCAGGCCGAGCCTTTCTCTAAAATGCATATCTATGAGCCCCTTATACGAAAAATACATAAAGAGGAGAGGTCCGCCTATAAAAAAAATGGGGATAATAATTATATTGTAAAAGAAAAAACTCATTTGTATTCCTAAAAATGTCTAACAATAGTTGTGCAATTTACTATTCGTACCTGATATTATCAAATACAACCACAATCACAACAGAAAATTTATTCCATTCCAATATTAATGTAATTCAACCAAAACCTAAAATAAAATAGCATGAGAATTATAAATTAACTTTGCAAGGATTGGGTAATTATGGTAAAAATATTTAAAAAATGGCTTTTAACAAGCACTTCTGCAAATAATCATGTACTATCTTCAACCTAAAAACCAAAATAGTCATATAAACACATATTTTTAATGGAGTGATACATGTCAGGACACTCAAAATGGAGCTCTATAAAACACAAAAAGGGTGCTGCCGACGCTAAACGGGGTAAAGTTTTTACAAAGCTTATTAAAGAACTTTCGGTAGCAGCAAGGCTTGGTGGAAAAGACGCGGATTCTAATCCGAGATTAAGAACGGCCGTTGCCGCAGCTAAAGCGGAAAATATGCCCAAGGAGAATATCGAGAGGGCTATAAAGAAGGGAACGGGTGAACTAGAAGGTGTAACCTACGAGGAGTTCACCTATGAAGGATATGGCCCCGGTGGGGTGGCGGTTTTGGTTGATGTATTAACTGACAATAAAAACAGGACTGTCGCAGATATAAGACATATTTTCGAAAGGCATGGCGGTAATTTAGGTGAATCAGGGTGCGTTTCCTGGATGTTTTCCCAAAAAGGCCTGATTGTGTTTCCAAAAGGGCAAACAGACGAGGAAAAATTATTTGAATTGGCACTGGATGCAGGCGCAGAGGATATCAATGAAAGCGATGATGAATTTGAGGTTACAACTGACCCGCCTTCCTTTGAGCAGATTAAGGTGACATTGGAGAATGCCGACTTAAAACCCACGTATGCAGAAATTACCATGATTCCCTCAACAACGGTTAATCTTGAAGCCAAGCAGGCTCAACAGATGCTATCGCTCATGGAATTCCTTGAAGATAACGATGATGTGAATCACGTATACGCCAACTTTGATATCTCCGATAAGGTTATGGAGGAAATTGGTTAATGATAGTCCTGGGAGTAGATCCAGGCTCTATTGTCACAGGCTATGGACTTGTAGAAAAGGACGGAAGCAATCTTACTTATATTGGGGGCGGAGATATATTACTCCCTCGGTCCTGGCCTTTTTACCTCAGAGTTCATGGTATTTTTAAGTCCCTGATTGACATTATACAGAAACATAACCCTGATGAAATGTCAGTTGAGGACATTTTTTTTTCAAAAAACGTTAAAAGCGCATTAAAAATTGGCCATGCACGGGGGGCTGCTCTTGTAGCAGCTACCTCTTGTAATCTGAAGGTATTTGAGTATTCTCCTCTGCAAATAAAACAATCAGTAGTTGGATATGGAAGGGCCACAAAGGAACAGGTGAGGGATATGGTTAAACTCATTTTGAAGCTTAACGATAAGGATAAACTTTCCTTTGATACCTCCGATGCATTGGCTGCTGCAATTTGCCACCAGAACTGGCTTAAATTCGATAACATCCATAACCGCTAGCCTCTAACCTCGATGAACTATTAGGAAATACTTGAAAGGCATAAAAAAATGACAATTCTTAAAATAAACGAAATGAATCCCATACTAGTTGCCAGCAAAGATTAAATTTTCAATACTATAATACTGATAGTAAATTATGATAGCTCACATAACCGGGATACTTCTTAGCAAAAATCCAGAATCAGCCATAATAGATACAGCCGGGGTAGGTTACCGGCTTTTTATTCCCCTATCTACCTTTTATAAGCTACCTGATGAACATGAAAAGGTAAGTTTATATACTTACACGCATGTAAGGGAAAACGCATTTCAATTATTTGGCTTCCAAACAACAATAGAAAAAGAGATCTTTTTATTGCTGATAGCTGTATCTGGTATTGGACCAAAGCTTGCCTTAAATATTCTCTCAGGTATTGGTCCCGATGATCTATTAAACGCTATTGTTGAGTCAAATTGCGAAAGAATCTCTGATGTGCCAGGTGTTGGGAAAAAAACAGCCCAGAGAATTACCTTAGAGCTAAAGGAAAAGGCTGCCAGCCTATCAACGGGTTTAGAAACAAGGCCAAGAAAAA
This sequence comes from uncultured Desulfobacteraceae bacterium, assembly GCA_964393665.1. Taxonomy (GTDB): domain Bacteria; phylum Desulfobacterota; class DSM-4660; order Desulfatiglandales; family B25-G16; genus M55B121. Next base: position 2,243 of record CAYMVB010000161.1, read on the forward strand.
CATTTGAAATAGAAAATAAGGAAATGTTCAATGACGCCTTATCTGCGCTTACTAACCTTGGATACAATAATAAATCAGCCAGAAACGCTATAGAATATGTGCTGCGCAGTAATAATGAGATAAACCTCGAGGAGCTCATAAGGATGGTATTAAAAAATTTATCAAAATGAAAAATCTCTCAATAAAAAAACTAGCATGAGCTGGAATATTATCATGTAGCCATTTAAAGCAATTACTTTATGGTTATAGTGTGGTAAAGTTAGAACGTACAATGCTGAAAATATGGAGTCAACCACTATCCCTAAAAGGGGTAGCTTGAGGGTCAGAGGCACACAGGCACACAGGCACCGAGCTTTTGAGAGGCAGTATTTCTTCTTTGTGCCTGCCTGTGCGATGCACCTGTCTGCGTGCGGACACGCACAGGCAGGCACAGACAGGCCTGCCTGTCGGCAGACAGGCCTTTGCTACGTTGCCCCTTTGTGAGCCTGTCCCGGACCTGGAAATGCGACAAACAAGCATATACCACCACTGCTTAATCGAGTAACAACTATTTGACTACATTGAACAATTGAATAAAGTAGTAAACAATTATGGAAAAAGGAATAACAAACCCAAAACCAGAGAATGATGAAAAATCCCTGGAACTCAGCTTAAGGCCAGTAAACCTTGATATGTTTATTGGCCAGGAAGACCTGAAAAGAAACCTCAAAATTTTTATGGATGCTGCGAAAGCGCGCTATGAGGCATTAGACCATGTTCTTTTTCATGGCAGCCCGGGCCTCGGAAAAACAACCCTTGCCAATATAATTTCCAATGAATTACAGGTCAATATAAAAAGTACCTCTGGCCCGGTACTGGATAAGCCCGGTGATTTAGCAGCCATATTAACATCACTTGAGCCCAGAGATGTATTATTCGTTGATGAGATCCATCGCCTGAACCACATAGTGGAAGAAATTCTCTACCCTGCACTCGAGGATTTCACCTTAGATATCATTATTGGGCAAGGGCCGTCAGCAAGAACGGTAAAATTAAATATCCCGCCTTTCACCCTTGTTGGCGCAACTACCAGAACTGGATTACTTACCCCTCCCCTAAGAGACCGTTTTGGGATCATACAACGACTCGAATTCTATAAGCCTGAAGAGCTGCAGCAAATTATAGAAAAATCGGCAGCTATTCTAAGTACTCAAATTGATGAAAAGGGGGCCTTTGAAATTGCTAAAAGATCCAGAGGAACCCCAAGGATTGCCAACAGACTGCTTAAACGGGTGAGGGACTATGCACAAATAAAGGCACAGGGTATGATAACCCTTTCAATTGCTTCTAAAGCCCTGGATATGCTGGAGGTAGATGATAAAGGGCTTGACAAAATGGACAGGCTGATTATGCTAACAATAATAGAAAAATTTGGCGGTGGACCTATAGGAGTTGAAACCCTGTCAGCTGCCATTTGTGAGGAAAAAGACACAATTGAAGAGGTTTATGAGCCTTTTTTAATACAAAATGGGTATATAAACAGGACACCAAGGGGGAGGGTAGCCACAAGCCTTGCCTATGAGCATTTCGGATGTACCCCAAAAAAAGAAAAAAATATCGTTCAAACTAAATTATTCTAATTCCACCCCTGAATCCCTTCAAAAAACAACATCGTTAATATACATTGACTTTTACATGAATCTTTTCTAAAAAATGTGCTTAAACGTAATGATTATAAGGTTTCTATCCCGCATGCGATTAAGATGCGGGATGTTTATACGGTGTTCTCATACTAATTTTATACTTATAAGCCCCTTACAGGTTGAATAATGAAAATTATAATAATTGGAGCCGGCGAAGTTGGCCTTCATATTGCCCAAAGACTCGCAGAGGAAAATCAAGATGTAGTTTTGGTTGAAGTTGATCCTAAAAAAATCAGAGAGGTTCAAAATGCATTGGATATAAAGACCATTCTTGGTTCTGGAACCAATCCATCAGTCCTCCAGGATGCCGGAATAAAAGAAAGCGATATAATTGTCGCAGCAACGGATAATGATGAGGCGAATTTAATAACATGCTTTTATGCACAATTTTTAACCAACTATATCACAAAGATAGTTAGGCTCAAAAACCCGGACTACATGAAACACAGGGAAATTTTTAATCAAGATTTTCTGAATATTGACTTGATTATAAACCCCCGAACAGAGATGGTCGCCTCAATGCTAAAGCTTATGGAAATTCCAGAGGCATCAGAGGTAATAGACTTTAAGGACGGCAAGATAAAACTGCTTGGCTTAACTGTGCGAGAAGACTCACCATTAATCGGGAAAAAGCTATCCTCATTTGGTGATCTTGAAAGTACAATCCTTGTCGGCGTTATAATAAGAGGGGAGCGGGTCATTATACCACGAGGAAATGATGTAATTCAGGGAAATGATTTAATCTACTGCATCACCAGAAAACAAGACATTTCAAATATTTTTCATCTACTAGGCCTTAGAAAAAGAGAACTAGGCCGGGTTATGATCATCGGCGGGAGCGAGACGGGTTTTACGTTAGCAAAATCACTTGACAATACATCTGTTAACACAAAGATCGTGGAAAAAGACGGACAAAGATGTTTGGAAATGGCTGAAAATCTCAAAAAGGTTGTCGTATTAAATGGCGATGCTACAGACAGGGACTTTCTTGTAGAGGAAAATATCGCGGATATTGATATTGTTGCTGTTATAACCGGTGATGATGAAAATAATGTGCTTATTTCGCTTTTAACAAAGGCATTAGGGGCAAAAAAGACTATCACTAAAATCGGCAAACTTAGCTATATCCCGCTGATATCAGAGATTGGAATCGATACGGTTGTTAGCCCAAGGCTTTCTGCGATAAGGGCAATACTTCAATATATCAGGAAAGGCAAGGTAATATGCGTGGCTCCTTTAAAGGGAGAGGGGGCAGAGGTTATTGAATTCGAGGCGTTAGAAACATCGGATATTGTAAATATACCTCTCTCACGAGTAAAATTTCCTAAGGGTTCCATAGTAGGTGCAATTATAAGGGGGGAAGAAATTATTATACCAAGAGGACAAAACATGATAAAACCCCATGATCACTTAATAATATTCGCCTTAAAAAAGACTATTCCAAAGCTTGAAAAATTATTCACCGTTAAACTGGAATACTTTTAGTGAACTTCCTTAAAATCCTCCATCTTATCGGAATATTAAACCTATTCCTGGGTCTATCCATGCTTGCACCCCTTGGAATCTCCCTCATCTATCATGATGGAAGCACTATTCCTATACTCAACTCATTCATCATTACATGTGCTATCGGGATGACCATGTATTTTCTTTCAAAGACTAAAAACAGTTTATCCCTAAGCCAGAGAGAAGGCATGGCCATTGTTACCTTTGGCTGGATAAGCGCCGCCCTTTTTGGCTCTCTTCCTTTTCTCCTCTCAGGCTCGATCGATAACATGACTGATGCCTATTTTGAGTCCATATCCGGCTTTACAACTACAGGCGCTACAATTTTAAGCGACATCGAATCACTCCCTGAGGCAATCCTCTTTTGGAGGAGCATGATCCAGTGGTTTGGGGGAATGGGCATTATTGTGCTTTCCATAGCAATACTGCCATTTTTCGGTATAGGGGGTATGCAGCTTTATAGGGCTGAAATACCAAGCCCTGTAGTAGATAAATTACAGCCTCGGATATCCGAGACAGCCAAGTCCCTCTGGAAGATCTATTTTTCCATTACCTTGCTCGAGGTATCTCTGCTATGGGTAGGGGGCATGCCTTTATTCGACGCCATAAACCACGCCTTTTGTACCATGCCAACCGGCGGATTTAGCACGCAAAATACGAGCATTGCCCAGTATAATAGCACCTATTTTGACACAATAGTCATAATCTTTATGATACTTGCAGGTATAAACTTTTCACTTCACTTTAGATTCCTTAAGGGAGAATTAAAGGTATTCGGAGATGATCCTGAATGCCGGGTATTTTTATTAACGTTAGTTATCCTGATCTCTATAGTTGCATGTAACATATACCAAACCGTTTATAACACCATCGGACAAGCTATAAGATATGCCTCTTTTCAGGTTGTGTCTATAATAACAACAACAGGGTTTGTAACTGCTGATTATACAAAATGGCCCCCATTGTCACAGATCATCATATTATTGTGTATGTTTGTCGGCGCAATGGCAGGATCCACAGGCGGGGCCATAAAGGTTATGAGAATCATACTTATAATCAAACACGGATACCAGGAAATTTTCAGGCTTGTTCACCCGCATGCCGTCAGGTCTATAAAACTTGGCGGTAAACCGATTCCGTTAGATATACTGAATAGTGTAAGGGGATTCTTCATACTGTATTTAAGCGTTTTTATCGTTGCTGTTATTATAATGTCCAGCCTTGGACTTGATATATTCTCATCCTTTGCCTCTGTAGCAGCCACCTTAGGTAATGTTGGGCCAGGATTTGGCCTGGTAGGACCCGTGCAAAATTATTTACCTATTGCTGACCTTGGTAAATGGGTTTTATCGTTCTGTATGCTAACCGGGCGTCTCGAAATTTACACAGTAATAATTCTTCTAGCCCCCGCTTACTGGCGTAAATAAAGCGATTTATGGAGGGCTGCTTTTAACCCCTGGATAAACAAACGTTATCATGAGCCTTATAACTATCTCAAATATATCCCTGTCTTTCTCAGGGAAAACTATCTTTAATACCATGGGCCTCCAAATAGACTTTGGCGACAAAATCGGACTTGTAGGACCAAATGGTTCTGGTAAAACAACATTACTAAGATTATTAATAGGTGAAATACATCCTGATAAGGGGGAAATAAAGAGGGGAAAGGATATACGGATAGGATATCTATCACAGGACGTACGATCTGCTTTATCCGGAAACATCCTTCAAGCCATTCTTGATTCCATTCCGGAAAGAAAAAACCTCTCTATGGAAATAAACAAAATAGAAAGATCGCTCAAAAACACCCAGGGAAAGGATCACCAGTTGAAATTGGCCTCGAGGCTTGCCGAGATGCATCAAGAAATGGCACACCTTGATACCCAATTTCCTACCCATAATGCGGAAAAAATTCTCTCGGGCCTGGGTTTTCATGGTGCAGATTTTCACATGCCAATATCAACCCTCAGCGAAGGCTGGAAGATGAGGCTAAACCTTGGCAGTCTTCTTTATCAAAGCCCTGACCTCCTTTTAATGGACGAACCGACAAACCACTTAGATGTACAATCCGTGCATTGGCTAGAACAATTTCTTCAGAAATATAAAGGGGCAATAATATTAGTATCCCACGATAAAGATTTCCTGAACAGACAAACAAGCCAGACCATAGCCCTTGAACCAGAGGGGGTGAAAACCTATAAAGGCAATTATAATTTCTACCTGAAGGCCAGAAATGAGGAGAAATTAAACCTGATAAGGCAAGAAAAAAATCAGGAACAAAGGGTAAAGGATGCCCAGAAATTTATAGAAAAGTTTCGCTATAAGGCGAGTAAGGCCAGGCAAGCGCAAAGTAAGATTAAATTACTAAAAAAAATGGATCTCGTTGAATCTTATCGACCTCAAAAAACTATACATTTTTCATTCCCTGAAACCCCTCCAAGCGGCAGGCAGGTTATGACAATCAAAGATGTTTCAAAAGGTTTTAACGGTAAGATGCTTTATAAAGGCATCAATCTAAAAATATTCAGGGGTGAAAGAATAGCCATAATTGGCCCAAATGGCTCAGGTAAAACAACGTTGCTTAAAATAATAGCAGGAGAAATAACCCCTGATGCAGGAGAGATTACATGTGGCCATAACGTTTCCATAGGTTATTTCGCCCAGCATCACACGGACATGCTGGATACAGCGAATACTATCATTGAAGAGGTAGCAAATTCAGCCCCTCATGAATCAATAGGGTTTATAAGAAGTTTATGTGGCGCCTTTTTATTTTCGGGTGATGATGTTGAAAAACCGATATCCGTCCTTTCTGGTGGAGAAAAGGCCAGGGTTTCTATTGCAAGACTTTTGGCAAATCCTGGGAATTTTATGCTCATGGACGAGCCGACAAATCACCTTGATCTTATTTCATCAGAAAAATTAATTGATGCCTTAACTGATTATAAAGGAACACTTTTATTCGTATCTCATAACCAATCGTTTGTTAACAGGCTGGCCACAAAGATATGGAGCATTACAGAACAAGGAATTGAAGAATATCCAGGCAACCTTGATGAGTATTTTGCTTATCTCGAAAGAATTGATAAGGCGTTACCTGATTCAGTGGAAAAGGAATATACGCCATTAAAAACACTGAGGCGGGATAGGAAGTCGGAAAAAAGGCAAGAGGCGGAGAAAAGAAAAGAAATCAGAGATACAATTAAACCGATCAGGGATAAATTAAATAATCTTGAAGAAAGAATTACAGCGCTTGAAACACGGGAAAAGGAACTCGAAAAAATTCTATCAGACCCGACGGTATTTGCAGATACAGAAAAAGCACCAGCTATTCTGACCGAATATAGAAATATTAGAGATAAAATAAAAGGTCTGCTCGCAAGGTGGGAATACGAACAAGAACAATTAGAAAAAACAAAGAATGGTCTGGGTATTGAATAAGACTCTTTTAATACAATGAGCCGGCCTATACAGCGCTTACATTAATAAAACAGTATAGCCTCCTCATCTACATTTTTAAAGATTTTGGTTTAGTGACCTCTCTCTTTCCAAAGGGAAGCAGAGACACCGTCTCGCGTCAAACCTTCTGCTATTAAGCTTACAATCTCGTTTTTTACAAAATTTTTTGATGGAAAGGTAAAACGAACATAGTTATCCGCCAGGCCCCCAATAATACCGCTGCGTCCTGAAACCCACCCCTCAGATAATACAAAAAAAGGGTTGCCCAATAAATTTTCCCTGAATGCCAGTCTTTTTTCCTGATCAAGCAATTTCAGGGCAAACACCCGTTCCTTTATTACGCTATCTTCAACTTGATTGCTAAATTTTGCTGCTGGTGTACCCTTTCTCTTTGAATATGGGAAAACATGGAAATAGCTGACAGGCAGCGCGCTTAATAGACTATATGTTTTAGTGAAGGAACTGGTATCCTCCCCTGGAAAACCCACTAATACATCAACTCCTATAGAGGCATACGGTATCAAAGATTTTATGGTATGTACAGTCTCAACAAATGATTCGGCATTATAATCCCTATTCATCTTTTTCAGAATACGATCATCACCGCTTTGTAGCGAGATATGAAAATGACGGCAAAGCCAGCCCGTATTTGCCATTAGTTCAATCAGCGTCGAGTTTATCTCGGTTGGATTCAGGGAGCTCAGCCTTATCCTCATATGTATATCATTTTTATCAATATCAGATAAGAGTGCAGGTAAATCAACATCACCAACAAGGTCATGGCCATATTTTCCAAGGTTTATCCCTGTTAGCACTACCTCTTTATAGCCATTCTCCTTAAATATTTTAAGGGATGTAATAACATCTTCAGGCTCCAGGCTCCGTAATGGTCCACGTGCCTTTGGTATTATACAATAGGTGCAGAAGGATTCGCATCCATCCTGTATTTTTAAGAATGCCCTGGTCCTTTCAGAAAACTTTTTTATTGGAATCTGCTCAAATCGGCTACTCCGATCAAACTCTTCTCTTACAATAAGGGCCCTGCCCTCTTCATGCGTATCCATAAGAATCCCTGGCAGCAAACCTTTTTTAGTATTGCCCCCTATTACATGCAGTCCGTTAATACTCGACAATTCATCAGGATATACCTGGCCGTAGCAACCAATAGCCCCTATCTTACCTCCCGGGTTTTCTCTTATAGCCCTTCTTATAGCCTGCCG
>CAYMVB010000162.1:0-4013 GCA_964393665.1 uncultured Desulfobacteraceae bacterium
TTAACGCCCATGCAGAAGCCAGCCGTTTTGGCCAGTTTAATCTTCATATGAAGCATCTCCTAAAGCTTGTTCAAAATATCTATTCAGTAACGATAAAAAAGACACCTTCCCATCAATTTCAGAAATAAGTGACCGCAGTTGTTTCCTCTTTGGAAGCCCCTTTGAGTAACAGAGAAGGATTCCCCTCATGTGGTTAGAGGCCCTTTTCTCCCCAAAAAATTTTTCAAGAAGGGAGAAATGTTGCAGTATAAGTGCCCGCCAGGAGTCAAGGCTGGGGTGAAAGGGTTGTCCGGTTTGCTCGAGGTGGAGTATTTGTTTAAAAATCCATGGATTTCTAAGGGCCTCTCTTCCTATCATAACACCATCGCAGCCCGTTAACCCCTTCATGCTTATTGCATCATGAACATCTGTAACATCGCCGCTGCCTATGACAGGTATATGTACGGAATCTTTAATGTTTTTTATAATCTGCCAGTCAGCTTTTCCTGAGAAACCCTGGTTTGTATAACGGGGGTGTATGGTAATTGCATCTGCGCCGCAATCTTCAATTATTTTTGATATATGAAGATAGTTTGCCTCTGCTGGAGACCAACCCGACCGTATTTTTACGGTTATTGGTGTTTTTGTATTTTTTCTTACAGATGAAACTATCCCCGCAACACATTGAGGCTTTCTCATGAGTGCGGCCCCTGCACCATTTTTCACAATTTTCTTTGCTGGACACCCCATGTTTAAATCAACGATATCCAGGCCCCTTTGTTCGACTATTTGTGCAGATTTAGCCATGCTTTCCGGGTCTGCCCCAAATAGCTGAATTGCTAATGGTCTTTCTTTTGGATCACTTTCCATGTATTCAATGGTTTTTTTTTGCCCTCTTGTTAGCCCTTCACAGCTTATCATTTCAGTGGTTACAAGGGATGCGCCCATTTTTTTTATAATGAGCCTGAATGGGAGATTTGTCTTGCCAGACATGGGTGCCAAAATAAATGGGTTTGCTATTTTTACAAATCCGATTTTAAACATAGGTTGATTTTATACATTTTTTTGCGTTATTACAAATCTTATTTACTTGGTTGTTTTGTAAGCTAATTGGGGAAACTATCAGTATGTGATACAAGTATTATTGGCAAAAGCGTGCCCCTTGTTCGTGAAAATCAAAAAGCTACATAGAAAAAAAATTATCCATGTAGCTTTGACCTAAACATATGTGAATGTAATGTTACGAAGAGCTTACGCAAGAAGAATATTAACCTCCGGGCCTATCTCTTTTTTCAAAGATTATTTTATTGTCCACAAAGGATATTTTCTTTAATTCAGCATCTACAATCTTCTGGTCACCAAAGAGGTTAATTATTTTTACCTTATCGCCTTCATTAAATAATTCTTCCACGTTTTCTAAAATCAGTTCTTCTTTTCCGTCTTGAACTAGGTAAGCAGATGACTCACACATTTAAAATACCTCCTTAATTTTTTCAATTAGTCTATCAATTAGATGAGGCAAGGGCTCATCGGATACTCCTAATATTGTTATGTTTTCTCTTGTTAGAGGGATTAGTATCTTCATCGCACGACTTGAGGAGATTGCCTCTGCCATTTTGGGAGTTACCTCGCCCATCATAGAGTTAGCCATAATAATTGCAAGGGGCCCTACAATAACAGCAGAAGATGATGCCATTTTTACAATAGCGTTTTCACCTGTTGCCCCCCTGTTGGCTCCTGCCTTCATCATCTGAGATGTTGCCAGGGAATTTGTCCCTAATGCAAGTATTTCTATTTCTTCTGCGTATACGTCCCTTAATCGTTTGATTATTGTTTTACCTATTCCGCCTCCCTGGCCATCCATCACCATTATAGAATTCAATTAAATCTCCGATTGAGGTTTTCTCTGAAGAAATAGCAATAAACATAAGAACAAATAACATTTAGTATATAATAATTACTGGCTATAATAAATCCTTTTTTCAGCATCTTAGAAACGATTTTACTTAATTTGAAAAATACATGGGCTATGTTAAAATACTAAGTAAACGCTCAAGCTCATCATTGGAATAGAAATCAATGATAATCTTGCCCTTTTTCCCTGTCATTTTTATAGATACCTTGGTGCCTAAAGAGTTTTCTATATCCTTGGCAAGACTTTCTATATAATAATCTTTCTCAGGGCTTGGCTCCTCTTTTCTGTTTGGTTGAGGCATTTTCTTGGCCAATGACTCTGTTTGACGAACAGAAAGGGCCTTTTTTATTATTATATCCCTCAGGATTTTTTGGGAAGCCTGTGAGTTAATCCCCGCCAAAACTCTTGCATGGCCACTTGTTAGCTCGCCGTCTACAATGTCTTTCTGAATGAAGTCAGGCAGTTTTAGTAATCTTAGCAGATTGGTTATTGTTGAACGCTCCTTTCCGATTCTTTTTGAAAGAGACTCTTGTGTTAAGGATGATTTTTGGATCATCTCTTGATAAGCCATGGCCTCTTCTATGGGGTTCAGGTCCTTTCTTTGGATATTTTCTATTAGCGCAAGTTCAAGGCTCTCGGCAGGGGACACATCTCGAACCCAGGCGGGGATTTTTTGAACGCCTGCCTTTTGAGCTGCTCGCCAGCGCCTTTCTCCTGCTATAAGCTGGAAACCATCTTTAGTCTTAGTTAAAAGAATGGGTTGAATTACACCCTTTTCCTTTATTGAATTTGCCAGCTCGGAAAGCTCTGAATCGCTGAAATCCTGCCTTGGCTGAAGAGGGTTTGGGGTAATTGAGTCGACCGGGCAGTAAAAGAAGCCCCTTTCATCATCTATCATAGAAGATTCCGGAAATAGGGCAGAAAGCCCTCTTCCAAGCGCTTTACGCTTTGCCACCTTTTTTGCCTCCCTTTCGTATTAGTTCCTTTGCAAGCTCTAAATAACTCTGCGCACCCCTTGAGCGAATATCATAGAGCATGCATGGTTTTCCGTAGCCTGATGCCTCACTTAGGCTAACATTACGAGGAATTATTGTTTTAAATATGTAGTCCCTAAAATTGCGGGTTACTTCTTCAACTACCTGGTGAGAAAGGTTGTTTCGCATATCAAACATGGTAAAGAGGATGCCGATCATTTCAAGCGTTGGGTTAAGGCCCTTTTTTACAAGCCTAATGGTGTTGAGGAGTTGCGCTAAACCTTCCATGGCTAAATATTCGCATTGAAGAGGAACCATTAAAAAATTGGATGCGGTTAGGGCATTGAGCGTTAGAAACCCAAGGGATGGAGGGCAATCAATAAAGATATACTCGAAGGTATCACTAAAATTTGTCAACATGTTTTTTAGAAGATACTCCTTGTTTGGTGTATCAAAAAGCTCAACCTCTGCACCGAATAAATTGGGGTTGGCGCCAATAAGTTTAAGCAATGGCATAGGTGTATCAATTATGGCTTCCTCGTAAGAACTTTTGCCTAGTATTAGGTCATAAAGGCTGGGGTTCAGTTCAGAGGGACTTACCCCAAGAGAGGTGGTGGCATTGCCCTGAGGGTCGCAGTCGACCAATAGACATTTCTTTTCTGCCGCGGCAATAGAGGCGGAAAGATTAACGGCTGTCGTTGTTTTTCCAACGCCACCTTTCTGATTAACAATTGATATTATTGAGGGCATAATGAGTCGTGTTTTGATTTAAAGGGTTATCTTGCAAAAAGTAAGCATTATGAGTCTATAGTATATTTTAGAGGAGATTAAAAATAATTATAATTTTATACCTTTTCAGTTAGTCAGGATTAAATGTTTCACGTGAAACATATTTACAGACCTTTCCATGCCTCCTTTTCCTTAGCTATAAATACCTGAATTTCGTCGGGTGTCATTTGCCCTATAGTTACATCGAGCTCAACGCCGAGTTCTTTAACCGAATTCTTCAGCGTTGCTATGAGAAGATCACGTATGGGTATCTCAGGAGAAGGTAATACTAACACTAAAGACGCGTTGTTGCGCATTACCTTTATGTCTCGTATCATGCCTAAATCAAACAGGCTCATGGTAATTGCCGGGTGCAT
>CAYMVB010000163.1:0-1745 GCA_964393665.1 uncultured Desulfobacteraceae bacterium
CGTTGACTCATGTTTAACCGTAAAATAGTATTAAAACCATAGCTAAAGCGTTAAAAATAGAATATCCACAACCATCTCATCATATCGTGAACCAATATAGGAAGGGTAAAATCCTTCTCCTCTGAAGGCAGAAAAGGTTATTGAGGCAGGAAAGGTATGGAGTATAAGCAATCATACGTGCAGCGACTGCTACATATAATGTGAGGGAGAATGAAGGGCGGTATATCAAAAGACAGAATCATGAAAAAATAAGGTGGGATATGTGGTGAATAACCTAAAGATGAGTCAACGGCAGACCTGACCCCACCCCTTTGAAAGCTGACTGAAAGGGGGACGCTCTTTAACAATTTAGTAACTTTTTTATTGGAATATCAAAAGTTGTAATCCAAATGGAAATTCTACTGTATTGAATTCTTAAAGAGCGTTTCCTATCACTATCAAATATAATAGAATGATTTAACGTTTTTCTCCATATCTATTTTTATCAGGGTCAGAGAAATTTTTTGATGCAGCAAAATCTGTGTACAAACCACCCGTGATAATGAGTAAAAGGGTGAGATGCAGTGCTCCTTTCGTGGTTTATTTCTTAGTAGGTCGGTCCATAGAGCTATCGCTAAAGGCGTTCCTATTTGCAAGAGAGGAAAAAATAAATCGGTTGAAACGGAAATATGGCCATGATTTGTCCAAGCTCATTATTGAGAGTCGTCGAAGAAAATTAGGCCGCGCAGTTAAATTCACCCGGAATCATTTGGCAGCTGTCAAATTACTAAGCGCTCCTTATAGTCAGAAATTGTTAGAGTACTCCGAAGTAGGGACATATACATTGCCGCATTACTGGGTTGTTTGCGACGTAGCGTCGGGCTTGGTTCATGGGTTGAGATCTTATTGTTATAGAGCTACATTTAACAAAGAGTTGCCCATTTCCCATATAAGAAAAATTGGAATTGTTTAACCTGGGCATGCTTCTCTCATCTCGGCGTTCGCTAAAAAAATTATCTACGAAATTCAGAATGTACAAGCTAGAAAATCAATGGTATACTCAAAGCTGTAAAAAAATAATAAGAAAGAGAGGATGGTGCCATGAACACCAAAGAAAAACTGATAACCGAGATTGGGAGAACTCCTGAGCCTTTTCTCTCTGAGGTGCTGGATTTTCTACACTTCCTAAAAACAAAAGCCGGCAGGGAAAAGTGGAATATTGCCATGATGAGCGAATCGTCTTTAGCAAAAGACTGGCTGAAGCAGGAGGAGGATGAGGCATGGCAAAATTTGTAAAGGGTGATATTGTTGTCATTCCCTTTCCATTTTCCGATCTGAGTCAATCCAAAAGACGTCCAGCTCTTGTTCTGGCTGTGCTTCAAGGAAACGACCTAATTCTCTGCCAGATAACAAGCAAGAGCGTCAGAGACAATTATGCCATTCCTATCGACCAAAACGATTTTGCCTCTGGCAGTTTAAATCAGGAGAGCAACATAAGACCCAACAGACTTTTCACTGCAGACAATCAGATTATTTTGTACCGTATAGGCAACATAAAGAAAATTAAACTTGACCACGTGATCAACAAGATTGTTAAAATTATAAAAGAGTAAAGATAAGGCCAACAAACCATGGATTAGTTCCGAGCACTCGTTCCTCGACTCGGAACTAATCCATGGTTCAAGAAGCCGCGGGTTATAGGGGAAAAGGTTGGAAAGATAGAGGGCAGATTAAAAGGTTTTGCTTAGAGGAAAGATCAAAAAAAC
>CAYMVB010000164.1:0-2770 GCA_964393665.1 uncultured Desulfobacteraceae bacterium
AAGGGGTATATCTGTGCCAAAGGCCTTGTGTCCCCTGATCGTCTCACGCATCCTGATCGTCTTACATACCCACTCAAGAGGGTAGGTAATAGAGGAGATGGAAGGTGGACAAGGATATCCTGGAGCGAGGCGCTTGAGTATACGGCTGAAAAATTAAATACTATAAAGGATAAATACGGCGCTAAAGGAGTGGGTTTTGGCGTTGGAATGCCAAAAGGGTTGGAACACTTCGTATTAATTCGCCTGGCAAATATTTTTGGATCTCCCAATGTTATTGCATCTCAGGATGTATGCCATGCACCTCGTGAAATAACCGGTATACATACCTGCGGGTTTTATCCTGTTGCTGATTTACATCATAAAAGTAAATTAATCCTTTTGTGGGCAAGTAACATAACATCCACTAATGAAGAGGGTGAAATAAATAGTATGCTTCTTGAGCAGATAGAAGATGGAACGGAATTGGTAATCATTGATCCAAGAAAAATCGATCTTGCTAAAAAGGCGAAAACATCAATTCAATTAAGGCCTGGGACCGACCACGCGCTCGCATTAGGTTTTTTACATGTTATCATTAAAGAGGCACTGTACGATAAGGAGTTTGTTGAAAAGTGGACATATGGATTTGACGAGCTCGCATCCCACGTTAGTCAGTTTACTCCGGAAAAGGTTTCTGAAATAACATGGGTGGCTTCCGATGTCATATATGAAACCGCAAGGTTATATGCCACATCAAAGCCTGCTGTTATTCAGTGGGGAAACCCTCTTGAGCATAACATTCACGCCTTTGATGCGATTAGGGCGCTTATCTGTTTAATGGCGATATGTGGAAACCTGGATATTCCTGGGGGAAATATAAACGCTAAAGAACCGAATATCATGGGGTTGGGGAACTTTGTACGCTCTGATCTTATACCCGACAAGAGAAAAGAGATGATAAGCGCACACTATGGAGTCATACCAAGGCTAATGACAATAGCGCCTTCTTTTTTTACAAAGGCTATTTTAGAGGGCTATCCTTATCCAGTTAAGGGATTTTACGCAATGTGCGCAAACCCTATGATGTCTTACGCGGATAGCCGCAAAACATATGAAGCGTTTATGAAGCTTGAGTTTATAGCAATTGCTGACCTCTTTATGACCCCAACAGCAGCAATGGCTGATATAGTTTTACCGGTTGCCAGCCAGTATGAGATAAATGATATAGGACATTATGGATTAGGCCACGGCTTTATTTTAGCCCGCCCAAAGATTGTTGATCCTCCGGAAGAGTGCTGGCCTGATATACAGATAATGAATGAGTTAGGGAAGCTTATATCTCCAGAAGAATACTGGCATGAAGATTTTCATGATTTTTTAGAGGACGTGGTTAAACCATCTGGGATTTCATATAGCCAATTTGTTGAAAAGGGCTATCTAAAAGGGCCTGAACACTTTAAGCTTTATGAAGAAAAGGGCTTTAGAACCCCCACAGGCAAGGTAGAGCTTAGATTGAGTACGGCAGAAAAATTTAACTTGCCTCCCATGCCTTCACTTAATGGAGGATTAGAAGAAGAGGGTGATGATTTAGAGTATCCGCTGATTTTAACAAGCTCAAAAAGTCGATATTATCTTCATTCCTCCTATAGGTGGATTAAAAGGTTAAGAGATAGAAGGCCTGATCCCAAGGTTGAAATACATCCGGACACAGCTGCAAGCTTAGAAATAAAAGATGGAGACGAGGTACTTATAGAGACACGATATGGCAGCATGACTCAGATAGCCAATATTACAGACATTGTTGAACGCAGGGTAATAAATGCATCCCATGGCTGGTGGTTTCCAGAGAAAGGGATTGATTCCCTTTTTGATTGGCAAAGAGCTAATTTTAATATGGTCACCTCTGCTAATAAATTGGGGAAGGAGTTCGGGACACCAAACCTAAAGGGTCTAAGGTGTAGGATAGTAAAAAGCTAAGTAAAAGAGGTAAGGATATTTTGGCATCAAAAATATCTTATACTATTGATGAAGTGTCCGAGATGACCAAAATCCCTCAGATGCTTCTACTTCATTATTTACGTGTGAAGGATAAAACGTTGGCGCCTGAGCATTATCCAGATATAAACCCACGATGGGTTAAAGGTGAGTTATTATTTTCGAAGAAAGACGTAGATGAGTTATTTAGATTTCTTGATAAAAGAAAGGATGAGACCTGGGAGAAATGGCAGTTACGAAGGATTAAGAATATTATGGAAGAGAGGGAATTGCATGCTGATAAACCCGAGAAAAAGCCTAACTTGAGAATTATTGATGGTGGAAAAAACGATAAAAAAGATACGTAAAATATTCACATAAATTTACCTATTTTCATTTTCCACTATTTCTATTTATTCTAAATTGTAGGTTAGGTAAGATTTTTTCCATATCAGAAAAGATCCATAGAGGCTAAAAAACTGCTTGACAGATAACACGTCATAAAGTAAGCATAACAATCATTTCTTTCAAATTTCCACTCAATAGGATGTTTATGAATATAGGTGAAGACAGAAAAATTCGCATATTTGAGCATCTCATAAACAACATCAAACCAACGCAACGATATTCACACTGCAACAATTCAAATATAAATACAACGTTTCTAAATCAATATTTTTTAGCAACTGTTTACAATTTTCTAAAAAAGACAAAAAGGAAAATTTATAGCCCTTTCGAAAGCTACACTATTTTAATTTTTATATGGATATACTTCGGCAAGCATGTTATTCGATATATTTAAGGTTTAAATTATGTG